>NZ_JBSHDU010000031.1:77175-97359 GCF_053616475.1 Streptomyces sp. NPDC055815
CGGTGTGGGGGGGGTTTCCCGGGGGTTGGGGGCTCTGGGCCGTTTGGGGGGGGGGGGGGGCCGACCTCGGGGCCCCCCACCACCCCGTCGTCGTTCATACGACTATTCGGGAGATCGCGTGCGCCGTCCGGGCCACGGGTAAGGCTGGGCCGGTCAAAGGCCCAGCTCACCGGAAGGCCCCCCAGGAAATGGCTCAGCCCTTCGTCATGCCGGATTTCTATGTCCCGTATCCGGCCCGGCTCAATCCCCATGTGGAGGCCGCCCGCACGCACACGCGTGACTGGGCGCGGGAGATGGGGATGCTGGAGGGCTCGGGCGTCTGGGAGGAGCACGACCTCGACTCCCACGACTACGCGCTGCTCTGCTCGTACACCCACCCCGACTGTGACGAGGAGGCGCTGAACCTCGTCACCGACTGGTACACCTGGGTCTTCTTCTTCGACGACCACTTCCTCGAGGTCTTCAAGCGCACCCAGGACCGGGCGGGCAGCAAGGCCTATCTGGACCGGCTGCCGCTCTTCATGCCGGCGGACCCGGCGGCGGGCATGCCCGAGCCGACCAACCCCGTCGAGGCGGGGCTCGCGGACCTCTGGCGACGGACGGTCCCCTCGATGTCCGAGGGCTGGCGGGTGCGGTTCGCGGAGGCCACCGAGCACCTGCTCAACGAGTCCCTGTGGGAGCTCGACAACATCAACGACGGCCGGGTCGCCAACCCCCTGGAGTACATCGAGATGCGCCGCAAGGTGGGCGGCGCGCCCTGGTCGGCCGGTCTCGTGGAGTACGCGGCGGGGGCGGAGGTCCCCGCCCAGGTGGCGTACTCCCGGCCGCTGCGGGTGCTCAGGGACGCCTTCTCGGACGCCGTGCACCTGCGCAACGACCTCTTCTCGTACCAGCGGGAGGTGGAGGACGAGGGCGAGAACAGCAACGGGGTCCTGGTCCTGGAGCGCTTCCTCGGCTGCACGACCCAGGAGGCGGCGAACGCCGTCAACGACCTGCTGACCTCGCGGGTCCAGCAGTTCGAGAACACGGCGCTGACCGAGGTGCCGCTGCTCGCCGCCGAGAAGGGCCTGAGCCCGGCGGAGTGCGCGGCCGTCGCGGCGTACGCGAAGGGGCTCCAGGACTGGCAGTCCGGCGGGCACGAGTGGCACATGCGCTCCAGCCGGTACATGAACGAGGGCATGGTCGGCGGCCCTTCGCACCTGGACGGGATCATCGGCACCTCCGCCCTCGACATCCGCACCCTCTTCGGCCGGCCCGCCGCCGCCCGGCAGCGCGCGCTCACGCACGTCCCCCACCAGCACGTCGGGGCCTCGCTGCTGCCGGAGTTCGAGCTGCCGTACCCGCTGGCGCTCAGCCCGCACCACGCCGAGGCCCGCCGGGTCTCCCTGGACTGGGCCGAGTCGATGGGGCTCCTGGACGACCTCTGGGACCGGCCGTTGGCGGAGGGCTTCGACCTGGCCCTGTGCTCGGCGGGACTCGACCCGGACGCCACCCGGGAGGAGCTGGTCCTCAGCGCCCAGTGGCTGACCTGGGGGACGTACGGGGACGACTACTACCCGTTCGTCTTCGGCCGCTCCCGCGACCTCCCGGGAGCCGTGGCGCAGACCGACCGGTTCAAGTCCTGCATGCCCCTGGAGGATCCGGCGGCGGGCGCGGCGCTCGCCGGGAACCCCATGGAGCGCTCGCTCGCCGACCTGTGGGCGCGGACCGCGGGCCCCATGGCGCCGGAGGCCCGCGCCCAGCTGCGCACCGCGATCGACGCCATGCTGGACAGCTGGCTGTGGGAGCTGCACAACCAGGCGCAGCACCGGGTGCCCGATCCGGTGGACTACATCGAGATGCGCCGCAGCACCTTCGGCTCGGAGCTGACGCTGCTGATGTCCCGGCTGCGGCGTACGGAGGTGCTGCCGCCGGAGCTGTACCGCTCGGGGACCGTGCGCGCCCTGGAGAACGCGGTGATGGACTACGGGGCGCTGATCAACGACCTCTTCTCGTACCAGAAGGAGATCGAGGTCGAGGGCGAGGTCCACAACGGGGTCCTGGTGCTGCAGAAGTTCTTCGACTGCGACTATCCGACGGCGGTGGCGATGGTCCACGACCTGATGCGGGGCCGGTTGCGCCAGTACGAGCACCTGAAGCAGCGTGAAGTGCCGCTGCTGTACGAGGACTTCGGCCTGGACCAGGAGGGCCGGGCGGCCTTCGAGGCGTATCTGCGGGAGCTGGAGGACTGGCTCGCGGGGATCCTCAACTGGCATCAGGGGGTGCGGCGTTACCGCGCCGAGGACGTCCGCGCGGGCAGCGGCACCCCGCTGATCGGCCGGGGGCCGACCGGCCTCGGGACCTCGGCCGCGCGGGTGGCCTCGCTGATCGGCTCCGCCTCCCGCTGACGGCGGCCGCACGGCAGAGGGCCGCGTCCGGGGACGTCCCGGATGCGGCCCTCCCGCGGGTACGGATCAGGGGCGCCGGCCGCGCAGTTCGTCGAGCTCGCGGCGCTCGCGCTTGGTGGGGCGTCCCGCGCCCCGGTCGCGCACGGCCGCGACGGCGACGTGCTCGCGGGGCGGCGGGGGCGGGCTGTTGTCCACGTACGCCTCGGCGGCGACCGGCGGGCCGACCCGCTTGATGTGGAGCTCCTTGATCTCGACGATCCGCTCCCGGCCGCCGTGGAAGATCCGGACCTCGTCGCCGGGCTTCACGGCCTGGGCGGGCTTGACCCGCTCGCCGTTGACCTTGACGTGCCCGGCGCGGCAGGCGGCCGCGGCCTGTGAGCGGGTCTTGGTCAGACGGACCGCCCAGATCCAGGCGTCGACGCGTGCGCTCATCGGCCCCCGCTTCCCCCGTCAGCCCTGCTGGAACAGCTCGGCGGGCAGCGGCTTGAGCAGTGCGTACAGGTCGTCGGTGATCGGCCGGTCCCAACTGGCGATCGTCACGAGGACGTTGTCGCTGCGGTCGAACTGGACGCAGGAGATGCGGCTCTCGGAGAGCTTGAGGCGGCGCACGATGAGGAGGTTGTCGCCCTGCATGACGGGCATGTCCTCGGTGTCGAGGACCTCGACCGGCTCGTCGTTCTCCAGGGCGGCGAGGAGCTGCGCCACCTCGAAGGGGATCTGGCCGTCGGCGAGCTCGCGCGCCGGGGAGCCGGCCGGGAGGTTGCCGATGATCATCGCGGGTCCGCGGCCGCCGAACAGGTCGTAGCGGAGGAACACGCCCTGGCAGGAACCGTCGGGGGCGGGCAGCAGACCGGCGCCGAGATTGCCGGGCCAGTCCCCCGGATCCATGGCCAGGACGTCGAAGTCCGGGCCCGCGGGTGTGGCGGCGCTGCGGCGGCGGAGGAAGGACATACGGCCATGGTACGTGCCCCGGCACGTACCGCGACGCGCCGGGCGGCCGCCTCGGGCGAGCCCTGGCCGGCGGCGGTCCGCTCACGGGCGGTGAGCGTCTCCGCACCGGCCGGGCGCCCGGGGCGGGACCCCGACGCGCGGAGGGCTCGCGGACCCCGGCGGCGGGCTCAGCCGGTGGGCGGGGTGTCCCCCACGAGCCACATGGAGAAGAACTGGGCGCCGCCCCCGTAGGCGTGTCCCAGGGCCCGGCGGGCGCCCTCGACCTGGTGCGCGCCGGCGTCCCCCCGTACCTGGAGCGCGGCCTCGGCGAAGCGGATCATCCCGGAGGCTCCGATGGGGTTGGTGGAGAGCACCCCGCCCGAGGGGTTCACGGGGAGGTCGCCGTCGAGTTCGGTCACGCCGGCCTCGGTGAGCTTCCAGCCCTCGCCCTCCGCGGCGAAGCCCAGGTTCTCCAGCCACATCGGTTCGTACCAGGAGAACGGCACGTACATCTCGACGGCGTCGATCTCCCGCCGGGGGTCGGTGATGCCGGCCTGCCGGTAGACGTCGGCGGCGCAGTCCCGGCCGGCCCGCGGGGAGACGAAGTCCTTGCCGGCGAAGAGGGTGGGTTCGCTGCGCATGGCCCCGCCGTGCACCCAGGCGGGCGGCCGCGGCGCGCGGTCGGCGCCCGCGCGGTCGGTGAGGATCATGGCGCAGGCGCCGTCCGAGGAGGGGCAGGTCTCGGAGTAGCGGATCGGGTCCCAGAGCATCGGGGAGGCCTGGACCTTCTCCAGGGTGAGGTCGTGCTCGTGGAGGTGGGCGTACGGGTTCTTGAGCGCGTTGCGCCGGTCCTTGTACGCGACGAGGGAGCCGATCGTGTCGGGGGCGCCGGTGCGGCGCATGTACGCGCGCACGTGCGGGGCGAAGAAGCCGCCGGCGCCGGCGAGCAGCGGCTGCTGGAAGGGGACGGGCAGGGAGAGGCCCCACATGGCGTTGGACTCGGACTGCTTCTCGAAGGCGAGGGTGAGGACGGTGCGGTGCACGCGCGCGGAGACCAGGTTGGCGGCGACGAGCGCGGTGGAACCGCCGACCGAGCCGGCGGTGTGCACCCGGAGCATGGGTTTGCCGACCGCGCCGAGCGCGTCGGCGAGGTACAGCTCCGGCATCATGACGCCCTCGAAGAAGTCGGGGGCCTTGCCGATGACGACGGCGTCGATGTCCGCCCAGGTCAGCTCCGCGTCGGCGAGGGCGCGGAGGGCGGCCTCGCGGACGAGTCCGGCGATCGAGACGTCCCTGCGGGCGGCGACGTGCTTGGTCTGGCCGATGCCGACGACGGCCACGGGCTCTTCAGCCACGGGTGTCTCCTTCCAGGACCGCGACGAGGTTCTGCTGGAGGCAGGGTCCCGAGGTCGCGTGGGCGAGGGCGCGGTCGGACTCGCCGCGGTGGATGCGGGCGGCGGCCTCGCCGAGCCGGATGAGGCCCGCGGCCATGACGGGATTGGCGGCGAGGGCGCCGCCGGAGGGGTTGATCGTCACGCTGTCGTCGAGCCGGAGGGCCTTCCTCAGGACGACCTCCTGGGAGGTGAAGGGCGCGTGGATCTCGGCGGTGTCGACGGGCCGGTCGAAGGCTCCGGCGCGTTCGGCGGCGAGGCGGGTGGACGGCGAGTCGGTGAGGTCGCGGACGCCGAGGGAGTGGGCCTCGATGCGGTGGTCCATGCCCCGGATCCAGGCGGGGCGCTCGCACAGCTCGCGGGCCCGGTCGCCGGCGGCGAGGATCACGGCGGCGGCGCCGTCGCCGATGGGCGGGCAGTCGCCGGTACGGAGGGGCTGGACGGCGTACCCGCCCTGGGGGCGGGCGCCCGGCAGCTGGGCGTGGGGGTTCGTGCGGGCGTCCTCGCGGCTGCGGGCGGCGATCGCGGCGAGGGCGGGTTCGTCGGTGTCGCCGGCGTCGACGAGGGCCTGGGCCTGGAGGGCGGCGAGGGCGACGGAGTCGGGCCAGAGGGGGGCGAGGTAGTACGGGTCGAGCTGGCGGGTGAGGACGTCGCGGACGGAACCCGGCGAGGACTTGCCGTAGGAGTAGACGAGTGCCGTGTCCGCCTCTCCGGTGAGGAGCTTCACCCAGGCCTCGTAGAGCGCCCAGGCGCCGTCCGTCTCGACGTGGGACTCGGAGATCGGCGGCCAGGCGCCGACGCCGTCGAGGGCCATGGTGAAGGAGAAGGCCCGCCCGGCGAGGTAGTCGGAGGAACCGGAGCAGGTGAAGCCGATGTCGGCGGCCTTCAGGCCGGTCTGCCGCTGCACCTCGTGCAGGACGGGCATCACCATCTCGACCTCGGAGAGGTCGTCGGTGTGCCGTCGGTGGTCGCTCTGGGCGAAGGCGACGATCGCCACGTCCCGGCTCATAGCAGCTCCTTGTACGTGTCGTAGTCGGCGTCGGGCTCGCCGGTGGGCCGGTAGTGGTCGGGGTAGCGGCCGTCCTCGCTCCACACGGGTTCGACGCGCAGGCCCATCCGGACCTGGTCGTAGGGGATGCCGGCGATGCGGCCGTGGAGGGCGAGCCCGGCGCCGTCGAGGGCGATGTGGGCGTAGACGTACGGGACCTCGATGGCGGCGTTCTCGGCGTTCCGCGCCTTGATGTTGACGATGCAGAAGGTGGTGACGGTGCCGCGGGGCCCGACCTCGACCTGGTCGGTGGTGGCGACGCCGCAGGTGGGGCAGGCGCCGCGGGGTGGCACGTACACCTTGGCGCAGGAGGGGCAGCGTTCGCCGACGGTGCGGCGCTCGGCGAGCCCGTGCAGATAGCGGGTCTGGGCGCGGCCGGGGCTGTACGTGTAGTCGAGGCGGGCGGGGGCGACGATGCCGGTCACCGGGTCGTCGAACCGGCCGTCGTGGGCGGTGGGTTCGTCCCCCGCGGTGCTCTCGTACGGCTCGAAGCAGGCGATGTCCGTGATGGCGCCGGCCCGTTCGTCGGCCCAGCGGATCCGCACCCGCAGGCCGGTGCGGACGGCTTCGGGGCCGGGGGCGTCGAGGGCGTGGAGCAGGGCGGTGTCGGCGCCGTCGAGGCGGACCAGGACCCAGGCGAAAGGCGTCGCGAGGGGCTGCCCGGGGCGGGGCTCGGGGTTCCAGGCCCAGGTGGTGACGGTGCCGGTGGCGGCGACCTCGACGAGCTCGCGGAGTTCGGCGGCGGTGGCGGGGTCGTACTCGACGGGCGGGACGAGCACCGCTCCCGCCTCGGTGCGTACGCCGAGGACGGTGCGCTCGCGGAGTCCGGTGAGGAAGGCGGACTGGACGGGGCCGAGGGAGCGGGTGAAGGGGAACTCGACGACGAGGGGCGCGCGGAGGGCCTCCGGCGGGTCGGTGACGGTCATGCGGGGCTCCTTGGTGGGGTGGCGGGGGTCGGGTGGGGGTGGGGCGGCTACGCGGGGCGTCTCCCCGGCCCCTGATCGAGGGCAGACCTCACTCCCGGCGATACACCGGCGCCCGCTTCTCGGCGAACGCCCTCGCCCCCTCCTTCGCGTCCGCCGTGTCGAAGACCGGCCACCCCCTCTTCAGCTCGGCGGCGAGCCCCTCCGTCTCGGTCAGCTCCGCCGTCTCGTAGACGGACGCCTTGACCGCCTCGACGGCCAGCGGCCCGCACGCGTTGATGCGTTCGGCGATGTCGAGGGCGGCGTCCAGGGCGGTGCCGTCGGGGACGACGCGGCCGACGAGGCCGATGGCGGCGGCCTCCTCGGCGCTGTACGGGCGGCCGGTGAGGAGCATTTCGAGGGCGTGGGTGCGGGCGATCTGGCGGGGCAGGCGGACGGTGGAGCCGCCGATGGGGAAGAGGCCGCGCCGGACCTCGAAGAGGCCGAAGGTGGCGGAGGCGGCCGCGATCCGGATGTCGGTGCCCTGCAGGATCTCGGTGCCGCCGGCGACGCAGTACCCCTCGACGGCCGCGATGACGGGCTTGCGGGGCCGGTGGTGGCGGAGCATCGCCTTCCAGTGCAGGTCGGGGTCGGCCTTGAGCCGGTCTCGGTACTGCTCGCCCGCCATGCCCTTCCCGGCGAGGGCCTTGAGGTCCATGCCCGCGCAGAAGGATCCGCCCGCGCCGGTGAGGACGATCGAGCGGACGCCGTCGTCGGCGTCGGCCTCCAGCCAGCCGTCGTACAGGCCGACGAGCATCGGCAGCGAGAGGGCGTTCTTGGCCTCGGGCCGGTTCAAGGTGAGGACGAGCGTGGCGCCTTCGCGCCGGACGCTGAGGTGTTCGGTGCCGCCCATGGGGGTCTCCCGTCTCCAGTTCTGGAACAGGTTGCAGGAGCCGGGGGTCCAGTTCAATAGTTTTCTGACACTCAGTCAGATTCTTCTGCGCACCCCCTTCCCCCCGTGACCGGTCGGCGCTCTAATGACCGCCACGTCCGTGTGAACCAGCGAACCGGGGTCAGGAGGAACGGTGGAGTACAACCTTGCCGACCTGTTCGAATCGGTCGTCGACGTGGTCCCCGACCGCGAGGCGCTGGTGTACGTCGACCATCCCGGCACGGGCGCGGAGCGGCGGCTCACCTACGCCGAGCTCGACGCCGCCGCCAACCGGATCGCGCACCACCTGATCGACGCGGGCATCCGGCCCGGCGAGCACCTCGGACTCCACCTGTACAACGGCGTCGAGTACCTCCAGACCGTGCTCGCCTGCCTCAAGGCCCGGATCGTGCCGGTCAACGTGAACTACCGGTACGTGGAGGAGGAGCTCGTCTACCTCTACCGGGACGCCGACCTGGCGGCGCTCGTCTTCGACGCCGAGTTCACGGGCCGGGTCGCGGCGGCGCTGCCGCAGACGGAGAAGCTGCGGCACCTCGTGCGGGTGGGGCCCGCCCGTCGCCCGACCACCACCCCTCAAGGAGCTGCTGCGCAGCACGGCGCCGAATTCGAGGACGCCCCGGCGCTCGACTGCGTGCCGTTCGCCGAGGCGGAGGCCGCCGGCTCGCCCGACCGCGGTTTCGGCTCCCGCTCCCCCGACGACCTGTTCATCATCTACACGGGCGGCACGACCGGCATGCCCAAGGGCGTCCTGTGGCGCCAGGAGGACCTGTTCTTCGCGGGGCTGTTCGGGGGCGACCCCTCGGGCGAGCCGGTGAAGCGGCCCGAGGAGCTGGCGGAGCGGGTCGCGGCCGGCGGCGCGGGCATCACCTTCTTCCCCGCGCCGCCGCTGATGCACGGCACGTCCACCCTCACCGCGTTCATCGCCCTCAACTACGGGCAGCGGGTCGTGCTGCACCGCAAGTACGTGCCCGAGGAGGTGCTGCGCACCCTGGAGAAGGAGAAGGTCTCCAGCATCTCCCTGGTGGGGGACGCGATGCTGCGCCCGCTCGTGGACGCGCTGCGCGGACCGCTCAAGGGCACCGACCTCTCCGCCCTCTTCAGCCTCTCCTCGTCCGGGGCGATCATGTCGGAGACGGTACGGGCCCAGCTCCAGGAGCTGATGCCGAACGTCCTGCTGCTCAACAACTTCGGCTCCACCGAGTCCGGTTCCAACGGGCGCGCCACCGACGACTCCGGCCCGGCCAAGGGCTTCCGGCTGCACGTCAACGAACGCACCCAGGTCGTCGACCCGGCCACCCGGACCCCCGTCGCACCGGGCGAGACCGGCCGCCTCGCCCAGCGCGGGCACGTCCCGCTCGGCTACTACAACGACCCCGCCAAGACCGCCGAGACCTTCTTCGAGCGGGACGGGGTGCGGTGGGTCCTGCTCGGCGACATGGCGACCGTGGACGAGCAGGGCGTCGTGACCGTCCTGGGCCGCGGCTCGCAGTGCATCAACACCGGCGGCGAGAAGGTGTATCCGGAGGAGGTGGAGCAGGCCCTGAAGTCCCACCCCGACGTGTACGACGCCCTGGTCGCCGGCGTGCCGGACGCGACCTGGGGCAACCACGTGGCCGCCGTCGTCCAGCTCCGCTCCGGGGCGGCACCGCTGGACCTGGAGGCCCTCCAGACCCACTGCCGCCGCCAGCTGGCGGGCTACAAGGTCCCCCGCCAGCTGGTCCTCACCGACCGCATCCAGCGCTCCCCCAGCGGCAAGGCGGACTACCGCTGGGCCCGCGCGGTGGCGGTGGAGGCGGACACCCCTGAAGCGGACACTCCCTGAAGCAGACGCCCCCTGAGGCAGACACTCCCTGAAGCGGTCAGCCGGTGCGCCAGCGGCGCACCGTGTCCCCGTCGAAGGTGAGCCAGGTGCCGTCGCCCAGGGGCAGTACCCGGGACACCGCCTCGATGCCCTGCGGATACGTGATCTCGGCCCGCGGGCGCAGGTCCACGGCGTCGAGCAGCACGTGCCGGCACTCCTCCTCCCACGGGTCTTCGCCCACGGCGGCGAGGACCCGTGCCCCGTCGAGGAAGGCGGGCCGCCCCATGAAGACCAGGCCGCCGGGAAGGACGTCGTCCGCCTTCACCACCGTCCGGGGGTGTGCGGGGACGTCGTAGCGGGAGAGCTGTTCGCCGGCGACGGCGACGGTCAGGAAGGCGCCGGACCGGTCGCTGCTGCCCGTGAAGGGTTCGTCGTAGTCGCCGACCCGCGTGACCGCGAGTTCCTTCCCCGTGACGGAGACGAGCAGGGAGTAGGCCTCCTCCTGTCCCTGCGCCGCGTCGAGGAAGAGGTCCCGTGACGCGGCCGGGCCGAGCGGTTGCTGGAACTCGTACGTCCCCCAGGTCGTCGGGAGCGGCGTCTCGGCCAGGAGCGCGCCGGTCGCCAGGTCCAGGGCCACGAGCACTTCGGTCCGGTCGGTCTCCAGGGCGGGTGGTACGACCGCGAGCAGGGCGGTCCCCGAGGTGTCCGGGGCACTCGCGCCGCGGGCTCCGCTCGGCCACGGGCGGTGCGCGAAGGTCCACCGGACGGTTCCGTCCGCCTCCTGGACGGTGACGGAGTCCCTGCCGCTCACGGCCAGTCCGCCGCCCGGTACGGGGCTGACGGACACGCCCTCCTCGCCGGCGATCCGGGCACCGTACCGCGTGTCGAAGACCGCACCGGTGTCGCCCGAGACACGGCCCACCTCCACGGACGCCCCGTTCCGGGCGACGATCCAGTGGGCGTGGTCCCGGACGAGCAGACAGTCGAGCTGTCCCAGCGCCGAGCCGAGCCCCGGCAGGTCCTCGGAGGCGGTGGGCTCGGCTTCGACGGCTTCGTACTCCATGGTCTTCCTACTTCTTCCTCAGATAGTTGTCGGGCCAGTAGAACGTGAGATAGGTGCCGTTGGGCTGGATGTACGTGAGGATCCTGCCACCGCCGGCGGCGGCCTTGATGATCGGCGGGCACACGTCCGGGCAGACCGGCCGGGACGCGGCGCCGTGCGTGGGGAGCCAGCTCTCCCCGCCGTTCGCCTGGTTCCTCCGGTTCAGGAAGTGGAGGATGTTCTGCTCGGCGTGGCCGCCGCGTTCGTGGGGCGGGGGTTTGGGCAGGTACTCGTCCGACGGGATCGGGATGAGCCCCATCTCCTCGGCCAGCTTCAGCTGGGCCTTGTTCAACGGCACCTTGCTGGTGCCCGCGACGAACATGCGGGGCCCCTTCGGGGTGATCGCGTGGATGATCGCGACGGTCTGGTACTTCCGCTTGTCCTCCGGCAGCACGTTCGCGATCTTCGTGGCCATGTCCTGGAGCGCCTGGAGGCACGGCGCGAGGCCCAGGGGGTCGGCCTCGGTGAGCGGGTCGGCGATGTAGCCGACGGGACTGGGCGCGGGATCGAGACCCAGCGGGTCGGGGGTGACGTACTGGCCGGCCTCCGGGTCGTAGTGCCGGAAGTAGTTGTAGTGGAGCCCGGTCTCCGGGTCCGCGTACTGGCCGGGGAAGCGGAACGGCGTGTACGCGTCGGCGTCCTGGTTCCAGCTGGTGACGCCCCAGTGGGTGGCACGGCTGTGCCAGGCGATCCTGCCCGTCTCGTCGACGAGTTCGGTGGGGGTGCCGATCAGGTCGGTCACGATCGCGAAGAACCGTGCGTCGATCCCGGCCGGGCCGCCGCCGGACGGACCCGGCCCGGCCTCGCCCGCCCCGGCCGGGGCGGGGGCACGGTGCTCGAACTGCGCCAGCGGGCGGTGGCCGTCGTGCTCCCAGGTCAGGGTGGTGGAGCTGTCCGTCTGTTCCACGAGGCGCCCGTCGTCCCAGGTGAACAGCGTCTCGGCGACGACGGCCCCGTCCGGGCCGTGGCGCCGCTTCGCCGTCCGCCGGCCGAACGCGTCGTACAGGTACGTCCAGAGCACGCCGTCGGGTGTGGTGCACGAGGTCAGCCGGTCCTCGGCGTCCCAGGTGTACCGCCAGACGTCGGGCCTGCGGGAGAGCCTCTTCCTGCGCCGCTCGACGACGCGCCCCGCGGCGTCGTGGGTGTAGCCCGTGGACCCGGCGGAGCGGACGGCCGTCCCCTCGTACCCGCGGGGGCCCCGCGACTCGGGATGCGGCGCGCGGTCCGGCCACTGGGCCGAGGTCTGGTTGCCCTCGACGTCGTAGGCGTACGTCTCGGTCCAGCCAGGGGCGTCGATCCGCAGCGCGCGTCCCGCCGGATCGCGGTCGAAGGCGCGGGTGTGCCCCGTGATCAGGTCGGTGACGGCCCGCACCCGGTCGTCGGGCCGGTAGTCGTACGCGCGGGAGCGCAGCAGACGGCCCGGCAGGGCCAGCGTCTGCTCCCGGATCCTGCCGGAGCCGTCCCAGTCGGTGGAGAGGGTCACCGGGTCGTCCGGTGACCCGAGGGAGCGGCTCACCTCCCGGCCGAGCGCGTCGTGGGTGAAGTCCAGGGTGTGGCCGGCGAGGTCGAGCGCGGAGCGGTTCCCGTCCGCGTCGTACGTCAGCGTGGTGGTGACGCCGGCCGGTGTGGTCCGGCCGGTGCGCCGGCCGAGCGCGTCGTGGGTGAAGCGGGTGGTGCGGCCGTCGACGGTCTCTGCGGTCACCCGGCCGCGGTCGTCCCGTTCGATCGTGAGGGCGGAGTGCGGTGAGATCGCAGAGGTCAGCCGTCCCATCACGTCGTACGTGAGGCGGGTGAGAATGCCGTCCGCGTCCTTGCCGACCAGCCGGCCGTCGTCGTCGAAGTGGTGCGTGACGGTCTGGCCGAGGGCGTTCGTCCGCGCGCTCCACCGGCTTGCCGCGTCGTAGGCGTAATGGACCGTCCGGCCGTCGAAGTCGGTCTCCGAGACGACGCGGCCGACGGTGTCGTAGGCGTAACGCCAGGCGCGGCCCGCGGCGTTGCGGACCTCGGTGAGGCGCAGTTCGGTGTCGTAGCCGAACTCGTGGCGTGCTCCGTCGGGGGTGGTCCGGGCCGAGGGGCGGTCGAAGTGCGTGTACGCGTGGAGGGTGCGTCCGGTGGGATCGGTCTCGGCGACGCAGTTGCCCTCGCCGTCGTACTCCCAGGTGTGCGTGGTGCCGTCCGGAGTGGTCCGCCGCGCCGGCAGGCCCTCGACGGTCCATTCGAGCGTGGTGACGGCGCCGCCCGCGTCGGCGGTGACCGGGCGGCCGAAGGCGTCGCGGGTGAACGTGACGGTGTTCCCGGCCGGGTCGGTCTGGGAGAGCGGCAGACCCGCGCGGTCCGGTACGAAGGTCTCCGTGCGGTCGTCGATGTCGGTGACCGAGAGCAGGGCGCCGCGCCCGTCGTACGTGAAGCGGACGGTGGCGCCGTCCGGGCCCGTCAGCGACAGCTGGTTGCCGCGTTCGTCGTACGTCCGGGTCCAGCGCGCGCCGTTCGGCGCGGTCATCCTCACCGGCATGCCGAGTGCGTCGTACTCGGCCGTCGTCACGGCGCCGCCGGGCGTGGTGACGGCCGTGAGGCGCCCGTCGTCGTCCCACGCCCAGGTCGCGGTCCTGCCGTGGGTGTCGGTACGGCTCAGGAGCCGGTCGTACCGGTCCCAGGCCTGGCTGACGGTGTTGCCGAGCGGGTCGGTCTCGGCGACGACCTGGAGGCGGTCGTTGAGGAGGTAGACGGTGGTGGCGCCCGTGGAGTCGGTGTAGCGGGTCGTGTGCCGCTCGGTGTCGTAGGCGAAGACGGAGGAGAGGCAGCCGTCGGGTCCGACGGTCTCGACGACGCGCCCGCCGTCGTCGTACACGTAGCGGAACGTCGAGCCGTTGCGGTCGGTCCAGGAGGTGACCCGGGCGGCGTGGTCGTAGGTGAGGCGCAGCGGCAGGCCCGAGGAGTTGACGACGGCGTCGAGGTTTCCCTCCGTGTCGTATCCGTACGACACGACGTCCACCGGGCCCTCCGGCGTGTTCACGGCCAGGGAGGTGACGCGGTCGTCGTCGGTGGCGACCCGGACCACATAGCCTCCGCTGTGCGAGACGGCGGTCGGCGCGCCGTCGGAACGGCGGGAGAACGTGACGGAGTTGTCGTTGCGGTCGGTCAGTTCGGTCAGCCAGTAGGCGCTCGACGTCCGGTAGGGGCTGCCCGTGAAGGAGCGGGTGAGGCCGGTGTCGGGCTCCGTGACGGTGTACGTGGTCAGGTCCTCGTACGAGCCGCCGTGGGCGAGCGGCACCCTCGGCCCCTCGACGGGCAGGACGGGTTCGCCCTCCGGCTGCGGTAACCGCGGGTAGACGAGCAGGGAGCCGTCCTCCCTCGCCCAGACCGCACCCCCGCCCACCGGGTCGGGTTCGATGCGCTCGTCGAGCGTGGAGGCCCAGCTGCGGCCGAACCACTGCCCGTAGCGGTAGTCGGAGAGATGGGTGCGTTCCAGGGCGAGCGGGAGGGTGCCCGGCAGTGTCAGGTCCGTCTGCGGGAGCGTCATCACGCCGGTCGCCACGTCGACCGGGTCGTTCTTGCAGGTCTTCCTGTCGAGCGGGATGCCGTTGCGGCGCGGATCGTCCTTGGCGTCGCGCAGGGGTTCGGGGCGCGAGCGGAGCGGACCGTCCTTGCTCGGGGGCTTCCCGGAGCTGCCGCCGTTCTCGTCGTGGTCGCCCTTGCGCTGGCGGGCGAAGCGGTCGCGGAGGGCGTCGTCGGTGTTCTTGTGGTCGACGGAGATCTGCTTGACGACCTTCGGGAGCGTCTGCCCGACGTGGTCGCCCATCGACTTGGCGGCCTTGGTCAGGGCCTCCATCGCCTTGTCGGCGATCGGGTCGATCGCGTCGGCGATCGAGTCACGGCCCCGGGTGCGGCCGTGTGCGGTCTTCGCCTTCGTGAGTTTGCCGGTCGTCTTGCCGTGGATGTTCACGCTGACGCCGTTGAGCTGGGTGGAGGCGTGGGTGTGTTCCTCGTGCTCGATGTGCAGGTTCTTCAGGCCGCTGCCCTGGGGGCCGCCGCCTCCGGCCGAGGCCAGCTGCAGGGCCTCCTTGCCGGACTGCACCCCGTCCTTGAAGCCCTCCTTGCCGGCGTCCTGGGTCTGGTCGAGGTCCACTCCGTCCTGCAGGCCGATCGCCATCGCGCCCAGCTGCACGACCAGGTCCGCCGCCATGCCCTCGAGGGCCGCCACCGCCGGCTCGGTCAGCGCCGCCACCACGTATCCGACGGCCTCCTCCACGCACTCCTTGATCAGCCGCTTGACCACCTCCTGCGTGGCCCGGATCGCGCCCGCGCCGATCAGCGACGACAGGCCGAAGGTCACCGGGATCAGGGAGATCGCGATGCCCGCCTCGGAGGCGAGGTAGCCGAGCTGCACCAGGGCCGCGAGCTTCATCCCCTCGATCGCGCCGGCCGCGGTGTCCAGGGCGGTCGCGATCGTGCGGGCCGCACCGGAGATGTCCTTGATGTGCTTGCCCTTGACCTTGGACCAGTGCTCGTTGAGCGCGTCGATCGCCTCGCCCTGGCCCGAGGACAACAGCCGCTCGACGTGGTTGTTGGCGAGCTGGCCGTCGTCCTCCAGGTCGTCCGCGAACTCCCTGAGCGCGTCGGCCATCTCGCGGTACGCGTCCTCGTCGACGTTCGGCCAGGCCACCCCGATCAGATCGAGAAGGGTGTCCGCCCAGCCCGGAACCGTGACAGCCATGTCTCACTCCCCCGTCGCAGACTGTTTGCGATGTCGAACAGTCCTACCACGGCGGTCGATT
Organism: Streptomyces sp. NPDC055815; assembly: GCF_053616475.1. Classification (NCBI taxonomy): domain Bacteria; kingdom Bacillati; phylum Actinomycetota; class Actinomycetes; order Kitasatosporales; family Streptomycetaceae; genus Streptomyces; species Streptomyces sp. NPDC055815. The sequence continues at coordinate 92,464 of NZ_JBSHDU010000031.1, forward strand.
GACGTCAGCTGTCCTCTCAGATTCCGAACTCCCTCAGCGCGGCGAGGAATTCGGCCGGGCGGGCGTTGTGGATGAGGTGGCCCGCATCGATCGTGACGAGGTGGGCGTCGGGGATGGTGGTGGCGAGGACGGAGAGCTGCTCCTGGGGGATGTGGCTGGTCGGGCCGCCCGCGAGGACCAGGGTGGGGGCGGTGATCGCGGAGAGTTCCTCGCGCCAGGCGGGGTCGGGGGCGTTCAGCTGGGCGTCGGTGGTGGTGACGATCTCCCAGTCGAAGGAGAGGGGGCCCTCGGGGCGCTCGGCCACGGGGCGCGGCGGGTCGAGGGGGACGAAGGCCGGGGCCTCCTCCAGGACGAGGCGGCCGATGAGGCCGGGGGCGCGCTGGGCGAGGAGGTACGCGGCGGCGCCGCCCATCGAGTGGGCGACGACGGTGGCGCCGGTGAGGCCGAGCGCCTTGAGGAAGCCGCCGAGTTCGTCGCGGAAGTCCTCGAAGCCGTAGGCGCCGGGGCGGTCGCTGAGTCCGTGGCCGCGCAGGTCCACCGCGTACACCCGGTGGTCGGCGGCCAGGTCCGCGCTGATCTCCGTCCAGGTCGTGCTGTTGTTGCCGCGGCCGTGGACGAGGACGACGGGGCGGGCGTCCTCGGGTCCGGCGACCCGGTAGGCGATGCGTACGCCGTCCACGGTGACCGTGGCGACCTCGGGGTCGAGGAAGGCGGCGAGCGGGCGGACGAAGGCCTCGGCGTCGTCGACCCAGGGGAAGTGTCCGGCGCCCGGCTGGACGACGAGCTCCGCGTGCGGGAAGAGGGCCGCGGCCTCGGCCGCCTTGGCGGGCGTCGGACTCGCGTCGTACTCGCCGGCCAGGATCAGGACGGGTGCGGTCAGCGCGCCGAGCGCGCGGCGGGTCGACTCCGGCCGGTAGGCGCCCTCGCCGTGGTAGGCGGGGGCGGCGTCCCAGTTGATCTCGCGCCCGTTGGCCGCCGCGTGCTCCTGGGCGGCGGCGTCCCAGCGGCCGTACGCGAAGGGGGCGGTGATCTCCTGGACGCGCCGCAGCGGGGTGTCCGGGCCCATGGTGTCCACCGCGGCCCTGGCCTCGGGGTACCAGGGCCGGTCGGCGAAGACCTCGACCGAGGTGTCCCACTCCTCGTCGGTGATCCCGACGCCGAGGGCGCGTCCGAGGGAGGTGACGAGGACGAGGGAGCGGATCCGCTCGGGGTGGGCTGCGGCGTAGAGGACGGCGAGGTTTCCGCCCGCCGAGTGGCCGAGGAGGTCGATCCGCTCCAGGCCGAGATGGACGCGGAGCGCCTCGACGTCGCCGACCTGCCGGTCGCAGCGGTACGTGCCGGGGTCGGCGGGTTCGGCGCTCGCGCCGGTGCCGCGGGCGTCGAGGAGGACGAGGGCGCGGTGGGCGGCGAGTCCGCCGAGGTCCCCGAGGTAGCCGGCGTCGCGCATCGGCCCGCCGGCCAGGCAGACGAGCGGCTCCCCCTCCCCCTGGACGCCGTAGGCGAGTTCGGTTCCGTCATATGTGGTGAACGTCGGCATGCCGCCGATCCTCACGGGTCCCGGTGGATCACCGCAATCGGTTTCGCCGTCAGCCGTACCGCCGTCGCGCGATACGGTGGAGGGCCGTCCCCGAACTGCGAAGGAACCGTTCCACCGTGCCCGAGACCCGGGAATCCGCCCTGCGTGGCGACTGCGCGAACTGCTTCGGTCTGTGCTGCGTGGCACTGCCCTTCGCCAAGTCGGCCGACTTCGCCGTGAACAAGTCGTCGGGCGATCCCTGCCGGAACCTCCAGGAGGACTTCCGCTGCGGCATCCACACCCGGCTGCGGCCGAGCGGATTCCAGGGCTGCACGGTGTACGACTGCTTCGGCGCCGGCCAGCAGGTCTCCCAGGTGACGTTCGGCGGCGTGTCCTGGCGCGAGGCTCCCGGGACGGCCCGGCAGATGTACGAGGTGTTCCCGGTGGTGCGCCAGCTGCACGAGCTGCTGCGCTACCTCACGGAGGCCCTGGAGCTGCGGACGGCCCGCCCCCTCCACGCCGAGCTGCGGGCCGCGCTGGCCCGGGTCGAGGAGCTCACCGCGGGCACGCCGGACGCCCTGGAGAAGCTGGACGTGGCCGCGGTCCGCGCCGAGGTCAACCCGCTCCTCCTGCGGACGAGCGAGCTGGTCCGCGCCACGGCCGGCGGACGTCCGAAGAGCCGCCGCGGGGCGGACCTGATCGGCAAGCGGCTGTGCGGGGCGAAGCTGCGGGGCACGGACCTGCGCGGGGCGCTGCTCATCGCCGCCGACCTCACGGGGGCGGACCTGTCGCTCGCGGACCTGATCGGCGCCGACCTGCGCGACGCCGATCTGTCGGGCGCGGACCTCACGGGGGCCCTCTTCCTGACGCAGCCCCAGCTGAACTCGGCGCGCGGGAACGCGGCGACGCGCCTCCCTGAGGGCTTCGACCGCCCCGCGCACTGGACCGCCTGACACCCCCGTCCGCTCAGTGGGGCACGGTCACGACTCAGTGGGGCACGGTCACGACGAGCTTGCCCACCTGGTGGCCCGCCTCCATGGCCCGATGTGCGGCGACGATGTCGTCGAGCGCGAAGGTCCGGTCGACGGCCGCTTCGACGTACCCGGTGCGCAGCCCGGACTCGACGAAGGCGCGGGCCCGGCGCAGCCGCTCCGGGTCCCTCGTCGTCTCCGGCATCGTGTAGGTGCGGAGGGAGACGGCGGGCATGCCGAGGTCGAAGCCGGGGTACGGGGTCGGCAGCCCGCTGACGGCTCCGTAGAGCAGCACGGTGCCGCCGGGGGCGAGGGCCCTGACGAGGTCCGTGACGCCGGGTCCCGCGACGCCGTCGAAGGCGAGGTCGGCGCCGCGCCCGCCGGTGAGGTCGCGGACGCGTTCGGCGACGTCCTCCTCCTCGGTGACGATCACCTCGGCCGCGCCCGCCTTGAGCAGGGCGTCCCGCTTGGCGCGGGTGCGGGTGGTGGCGAGGGGTGTGGCGCCGATCCGGTGCGCGGTCCTGATCGCGGCCAGGCCGACGCTGCTGGAGGCCCCGGTGAGGACGAGGGTGTCGCCCGCGCGCGCCCCGCCGACCTCGACGAGGCCGCCGTACGCCGTGACGTACGGCATCCACACGGCGGCGCCCTCGACGGGGCCGAGCCCCTCGGGGCGGGGGACGAGGGAGGAAGCGGGGACGATCGCGCGCTCGGCGTAGACGCCGTGGTCGTTCATGGAGAAGGAGGGCACGACGCTGACCGCCTGCCCGGCGGTGAACCCGGTCACCCCGTCCCCGAGGGCCTCGACGACGCCGGACGCCTCCAGGCCGAGCCGGGCGGGGAAGCTCCGGGCCCGCTCGATGTAGTGGCCGCCGCGGAAGAGCGCCTCGGCACGGTTGAGGCCGATGGCCTCCACGCGCAGCAGCACCTCACCGGGCCCCGGGTCGCCCACCTCCACGTCCTCGATCCGGAGCACCTCCGGACCGCCGTACTCGTGGAACAGCACCGTCCTGGCCTTGCTCATCGTGCTTCCCCTCCCCGCTCGGTCGGCGCGCGGACCGCTCCGCCGCCGCGCCCCAGCCAAGCGCAAGGTTCGAAGAGTGTCAAACTTCGACGCTCATGAAACTTTGACCACTGTCGTACGATGCCTCCGGAGGTCGACACGACGATGACAGCAGCAGCGGCACGCACCAGCCGGCGGGACCGCGTCCCGCCCCACCCCCACCTGAGCGAGATCGGCCTGCAACAGGTCCTGGAGGCGCTCGTCGACCCGGTCAGGCGACGGATCGTCGCCGAGCTGTACGCGGCGGGCGAGGACCTGGCCTGCGGGACCATCGACCTGCCGGTCAGCAAGTCCACGGCCACCCACCACTTCCACGTACTCCGCGAGGCGGGCCTCATCCGCCAGCACTACGCCGGCACCTCGCGCATGAACGCCCTGCGCCGCGAGGAGTTCGAGGAGCGCTTCCCGGGACTCCTGCGGGCCGTGGTGACCGCGCACGACCAGGGATAGGCGGGCTCAGACCTCGTACACGTACGGCGTGGTGGTCGTCAGCGTCAGGAAGCCGAGCCGGTGGAGGATCGGGCGGCTGGTGTCCGCCGCGTCGACCTGGACGTAGCGGTGCCCCCGGGCGGCCGCGATGCGGGCGCGGTGGGCGACCAGGGCGCGGTAGAGGCCGCGGCCGCGCCAGCCCTCGACGGTGCCGCCGCCCCAGAGGCCCGCGAAATCGGTGCCGGGGTACAGCTCCAGGCGGGCGGCGCTGACGGGTTCGCCGGCGGCGAGCGCGACGACGGCGGTGACCGTGTCGGGGTCGGCCGCGAGCCGGTCCAGGAGCTGGCGCCCGATGTCGGAGCTGTCGGTGCCGAAGGCGCGCTCGTGGACCTCGACCACCTGGCGGACCCCGGCCTCGTCGGTGACGGCGCTGAGCTCGACGCCCTCGGGGAGCGGGACCTCCCCGGGCAGGGCGGCGGCCTCGGCGACCATCAGGGTCTCGGGCTCCTCGGGGGTGAAGCCCGCCGCGCGGAGCCGGTCGCCGAGGTCGGCGGGGGTGTCGTGCCCGTACAGCTTCCACTCGAAGGACAGGCCGGCGGCGCGGTAGTGCTCCACCTGTGCGGCGATGGCGCGGTCGGCGTCGCCGGCGTCGACGCCGGACCAGAGGACGCCGTTCCACGCGTGCGCGGGGCCGGTCTGCCGGACGACGACGCCGACGCGTTCGACGCGGCATCCGGGCCCGTCGGGGCGGGCCTCCTGCCGGAGCTGGAGGTCGTACAGGTCACGAAGGTGCTGGGGTTCCATGCCGGTCACTCCAGCACCGGCGTGGGGGGGCCGGGGCCCCGGGTTTTGCCGCGCCCGGCCCCCCCCCCCCCGCGCGCGGCGCCCCCCCCCCCCAATAACAGGGTGGAAATTAAAAA
>NZ_JBSHDU010000032.1:0-94824 GCF_053616475.1 Streptomyces sp. NPDC055815
GCCCACACGGGCGGTGGGCAGCGCCCCGGCAGGACGATGGCCGCGCGGCGCGAGGCCGACCGGCGAGCAGCCCCGCCGCCAGCGCGAACGCCCCCGTGCACACCGACGCCACCCGCCCCGAGCGCCCCGCCAGCCCCGCCACCTCGGCCGCGACCGCCACGCACCGCTCCACGTCCACCGCCCCCGGGACGATCAGCGTGTCCGCGCCCCGCACCTCCCCGGCCGCCCGGTCCACGCCGATCCGCAGCCCGCACGAGGTCCGTACACCCCGCCCGTCCGGCGAGCACACCCGTACCTCATAGCCGGACCCGGCCGTCGAGAAGACCTCCAGCGGGGCCGACACATCGAGCAGCCGGACCCCGTCGAAGGCGAACACCCACACCTCGTGCGTCCTCGTCATGTGTCCGATTCTGTGGGACACCTGTCCGTGAGGACATGGCGGGCCCCCGCCCCCGACGGCGAGGCTTGCCCCATGAACCCGATGGCGCTCATCCCCGACAGCAAGCTCGCCACCGCCGCCACCGAACTCGTCCGCGACACGACGAGCGAGCTGATCTACGACCACTCCCGCCGCGTCTACCTCTTCGGCGCCCTCCAGGGCCGCGCCCGCGGCCTCGCCTTCGACCCCGAACTCCTCTACGTCGGCGCCCTGTTCCACGACCTCGGCCTCGGCGAGGCACACCGGACCAGTGGCCGCCGCTTCGAGGTCGACGGCGCCGATGAGGCCGCCGCCTTCCTCCGCTCCCACGGCGCCGACGAGGACGCCGTCCGCCGCGTCTGGACCGCGATCGCCCTCCACACCACCCCCGGCATCCCCGCGTTCATGGAGCCCGAGGTCGCCCTCGTCACCGCCGGCGTCGAGTACGACGTCCTCGGCATCGGCTACGACGACCCCGCCGCCGTCACCCCCGAGGACCGCGCCGCGATCGTCGCCGCCCACCCCCGCCCCGACTTCAAGCGCCGCATCCTGGCCGCCTTCACCGACGGCATCGCCCCCAGGCCGGACACCACCTTCGGCAACGTCAAAGCGGACGTCCTGCGCCATTTCGTGCCCGGTTTCGCCCCCGGAGACTTCGTGACGACCATCAGGGACTCCGCCTGGCCCGAGTGACGACCCCCTCCCCACCTGCGACGTCCGTCAGTCGGTCAGAAATCATCCAGAATGTGAGATCACATTCCGGAACCCGGACCGGGAATCGATACGATGAGCCCATGGTTTCCCACGACGTGAGCGAAGAGACTCCGAGCACCACCCTGCTCGTGGCACGCCTGCACGTCGACCTGTGCCGCCTTTCCAGCGCGATCTGTACCTCAGGCTGTACCGCACGCGCTGCGTTCTGAGCGACCGGCCGAGCGCCCTCACCGTACGACCCCCTCCGCGCGGGGCCACAGAAGCGCGCCCATCACGCCACTTCCGACAGGAGCCCACGCCATGGCCATCGAGGTCCGCATCCCGACCATCCTCCGCACCTACACCGACGGCGAGAAGGCCGTCGAAGGCAGCGGCGCGACCCTCGCCGAGCTCTTCGCCGACCTGGAGACCCGCCACGCCGGGATCGAGGCCCGCATCGTCGACGGCGGCAAGCTCCGCCGCTTCGTCAACGTCTACCTCAACGACGAGGACGTCCGCTTCCTCGACGGCATCGACACCAAGCTCACCGACGGCGACAACGTCACGATCCTGCCGGCCGTCGCCGGCGGCATGGTCTGATCCACATGCGTTACGACTCCTCGCTGGCCGCGGTCGGCAACACGCCGCTGGTCCGCCTCCCCCGGCTCTCGCCCTCGGGCGACGTCCGCATCTGGGCGAAGCTGGAGGACCGCAACCCCACCGGCTCGGTCAAGGACCGCCCCGCGCTCCACATGATCGAGCAGGCGGAGAAGGACGGCCGCCTCACCCCCGGCTGCACCATCCTGGAGCCGACCAGCGGCAACACCGGCATCTCCCTCGCCATGGCCGCCAAGCTCAAGGGCTACCGCATCGTCTGCGTCATGCCCGAGAACACCAGCGAGGAGCGGCGCCAGCTGCTGGCCATGTGGGGCGCCGAGATCATCTCGTCCCCCGCGGCCGGCGGCTCGAACACGGCCGTACGCGTCGCCAAGGAGCTCTCCGCCGAGAACCCCTCCTGGGTGATGCTCTACCAGTACGGCAACCCCGACAACGCGGGCGCCCACTACGCCACCACCGGCCCGGAGATCCTCGCCGACCTCCCGTCGATCACCCACTTCGTGGCGGGTCTCGGCACCACCGGCACGCTCATGGGCGTCGGCCGCTACCTGCGCGAGCACAAGCCCGACGTCAAGATCGTCGCCGCCGAGCCGCGCTACGACGACCTCGTCTACGGCCTGCGCAACCTCGACGAGGGCTTCGTCCCCGAGCTGTACGACGCCTCCGTCCTCACCACCCGCTTCTCCGTCGGCTCCGCCGACGCGGTCACCCGCACCCGCGAACTCCTCCAGCAGGAGGGCATCTTCGCGGGCGTCTCCACCGGCGCCGCCCTCCACGCGGCCATCGGCGTCGGCAACAAGGCCCTCAAGGCCGGCGAAACCGCCGACATCGCCTTCGTCGTCGCGGACGGCGGCTGGAAGTACCTGTCGACCGGCCTCTACACGGCCAAGACGACAGAAGAAGCCATCGAAGCAGTCCAGGGCCAGCTCTGGGCGTAGGGCCCCGTTGTGGGCATACGTTCCGCTAGGGCGGAACGGGTGGGCACAACGGAACGGCGCGCTCAGCCGCGCCCAGCCTCCAGCGCCTGAACCCGCACCCGGCGCTACCGCACGCGCGCTACCGCGCCAAATGGCGGACCTGGTCCCACACGACCGGGTCCGCCTCCCCCACCCGCCGCCGAAAGTCCGCCACCGGCACCTCCCGCAGCTCGTCCGTCTCCAGGAAGCTCGGCCGGCCCTGCGCGTCGCCCACCGCCCCCGGCGGCAGCGCGATGACCCCCGGCCGCTCGTCGTGGTACTTGCTGGTGATCTTGACGACGAGCGCGCTGTCCCCTCGTACCCCGAGCACCAGACAGGGCCGGTCCTTCGACCCGGGCCCGTCCTCGAAGGGCACGTCCGCCCACCAGATCTCCGCCGCCCTCGGCGGCCGGCCCGGTCGCGCGGGAGCCCTGCGGGGCCCGGCCGGACCGCGAGGAGGCCGCGTCCGCCCCGCCGGCCCCCGGGACGACGTCCGCCGCGAGGACCGCTTCCATCCGTCGGCGACCGCCACCACCAGCGCGATCACCACGACCGCGACCAGCGCGGGCCACCACGACGTGTCCATACCTCAAGAAGGTACCGGTGCGCGCCCCACCCCGCCGCCGCGCCCCGCCATCCATCCGAACCGGTGACAGAGCCCGTGAGTTCGCCCACAACGGGCCACCACGAAGGAGCGGCGGGCCCGGGTGCGCCGTACGCTCGACAGACCGCACAGCCTCCCCCTCCCTCAGCGCGCTTTCCGCACCCGTCCACGGAGGTTCACGCTCCATGAAGCTCACCGTCGTCGGCTGCTCCGGGTCGTTCCCGTCCGCGGAATCGGCCTGTTCGAGCTACCTCGTCGAGGCCGACGGCTTCCGGCTGCTCCTCGACATGGGCAACGGCGCCCTGGGCGAGCTGCAGCGCCACATCGGTCTGTACGACCTCGACGCGATCTTCCTCAGCCACCTCCACGCCGACCACTGCATCGACATGTGCGGCTACTTCGTCGCCCGCTACTACCGGCACGACGGCGGGCGCTGCGACGCGCTCCCCGTGTACGCCCCCGAGGGCGCCGAGCAGCGTCTGACCACGGCCTATGCGGACACCCCCTCGCCGTCCGCGATGAGCGAGGTCTTCGACTTCCGCACGCTGAAGTCCGGTGACGCCTTCGAGATCGGCCCGTTCTCCGTCCGTACGGAGAAGGTGTGCCACCCGGTCGAGGCGTACGGCATCCGGGTCGAGCACGGCGGCCGTTCGCTCACGTACTCGGGGGACACCGGGGTCTGCGAGGCGCTGCACGACCTCGCCGCCGGCACCGACCTCTTCCTCTGCGAGGCCTCCTTCACCCACGGCAAGGAGGACGTCCCCGACCTTCACCTCAACGGCCGGGAGGCCGGGGCGCAGGCGGCCCGGGCGGGGGTCGGACGCCTGGTCGTGACCCACATCCCGCCGTGGACGGACGGCGAGCGGAACCTGGCGGACGCGCGCGAGGTGTTCAAGGGCCCGTCGGAGCTGGCGCGGCCGGGAGCGGTGTACGAGATCTGAGTCCGCGTACGAGCACGGGGAAGGCCCCGGAACCGTCCTGGTTCCGGGGCCTTCCGTCGTGCGGGGGAGGGGCTCACGCCTTGGTGAGGTCCTCGATCTCCTCCTCGGGCTCGCGGCCCGGGGTGGGGAGGTTGAACTTGGTGATCGCGAAGCGGAAGACCACGTAGTAGATCGCCGCGAAGACGAGACCGATCGGGATGATCAGCCACGGCTTGGTCGCGAGGTTCCAGTTGAGCAGGTAGTCGATGCCGCCGGCGGAGAAGGTGAAGCCCGCGTGGACGCCGAAGGCCCAGGTGACGGCCATGGAGACGGCGGTCAGGACCGCGTGGATCGCGTACAGGACCGGCGCGATGAACATGAACGTGAACTCGATCGGCTCGGTGATACCGGTGACGAAGGAGGTCAGCGCGAGGGAGACCATCATGCCCATGACGGCCTTGCGGCGCTCGGGGCGGGCGGCGTGGGCGATGGCGATCGCGGCGGCCGGGAGGCCGAACATCATGATCGGGAAGAAGCCCGACATGAAGATTCCGGCGCTCGGGTCACCGGCGAAGAAGCGGTTGAGGTCACCGTGGACGACCTCGCCGGCGGCGTTGGTGAAGTCACCGATCTGGAACCAGGAGACGGTGTTCACGAACTGGTGCATGCCGACCGGGATCAGCGCGCGGTTGATGAGACCGAAGAGGCCGGCGCCACCGGCGCCGAGGCCGGTCATCCACTCGCCGAAGCTGGAGATGCCCTCACCGATCGGCTCCCAGACCAGGCCGAAGACGACGCCGACCGCGGTGCCGACGAAGGCCATGATGATCGGGACGAGACGGCGGCCGTTGAAGAAGCCGAGCCAGTCGACGAGCTTGGTGCGGTGGAAGCGCTGCCACAGGACGGCCGAGAGCAGACCCATCAGGATGCCGCCGAGGACGCCCGGGTTGTTGTACGTCGCGGCGACGTCGACACCCTTGTTGGCGGTCGTGTTGACGACGGCCTCGGTGATCGGGAAGGCCTTCAGCACGTTGCTGTAGACGAGGAAGCCGACGAGCGCGGCCAGGGCGGTGGAGCCGTCCGCCTTCTTGGCGAAGCCGATGGCGACGCCGATGCAGAAGAGCAGGGGCAGGTTGTCGAAGACCGCGCCGCCGGCGGTGGCGAAGACGGACGCGACCTTGTCCCAGCCGAGGCCGTCCTTGCCGAAGACGTCGGGCTGGCCGAGACGGAGCAGAATACCCGCGGCCGGCAGCACGGCGATCGGCAGCTGCAGGCTGCGACCGACCTTCTGCAGGCCCTGGAACAGGCCGGATCCGCGCTTCTTCGCGGGAGCGGCGGCCTGGGCGGTGGCCGTACTCATCAACTTCCTCCAGTAAGGCAAGGCGCCGCCCGGGACAGTGAACACGGGGGGAGGCGACGTCTCGTGGAACGCGGTGGTCTGGACCGCGTGGTCTACACCATTGAGTGGTGTAGACCAGTTGTAGCACGTGAGACTTAGATAAGGAACCTGCGAATTTTGTGTACTCAGCCATAGCCGGAGATGCACGACAAAAGGCCCCCGGACGGTCAGGTCCGGGGGCCTTCGAAGCGCCTTACGAGGGGGCCGAAAGCCCCGAAAACGGTCAGGTCCCGCCGCGTGAGCGCGGGGCTACTTGACGTTGTCGCGCTCGATCTCCTCCTCGATCTCCTCCGGCTCGCGGCCCGGCGTCGGGAGGTTGAACCTGACGATCGCGAACCGGAAGATCACGTAGTACACGACCGCGAAGCCCAGGCCGATCGGGATGATCAGCCACGGCTTCGTCGCGAGGTTCCAGTTGATCACGTAGTCGATCAGACCCGCCGAGAAGCTGAAGCCGTCCTTCACGCCGAGCGCCCAGGTCACCGCCATCGACACACCGGTCAGCACGGCATGGATCACGTACAGCAGCGGCGCGATGAAGAGGAACGAGTACTCGATCGGCTCGGTGATGCCGGTGACGAACGAGGTCAGCGCCACCGAGAGCATCATGCCGCCGACCGCCTTGCGGCGATGCGGCTTCGCGGTGTGGGTGATCGCGAGCGCCGCCGCGGGCAGCGCGAACATCATGATCGGGAAGAAGCCCGTCAGGAACTGACCGGCGTTCGGGTCGCCCGCGAGGAACATCGGGATGTCGCCGTGGACCACCGTGCCGTCCGGCTTGGTGTACGTGCCGAACTGGAACCAGATGGGCACGTTCAGGAACTGGTGCAGGCCGATGACGAGCAGCGCGCGGTTCGCGAGGCCGAAGATGCCCGAACCCCAGGCGCCAAGACCCACCAGCCAGTCGCTGAAGTTCTCCAGGCCGTCGCCGATCGGCGGCCAGATCCACAGACAGATCGCGGCGAACGCGATCGCCACGAACGTCATGATGATCGGCACGAGCCGGCGGCCGTTGAAGAAGCCGAGCCAGTCGACCAGCTTCGTCCGGTGGTAGCGCTGCCAGAACCAGGCGGCCATCAGGCCCATCAGGATGCCGCCGAAGACGCCGGGGTTCTGGTACGTGTACCCGGTGAAGGCCTGCTCGGGCGAGAGGCAGCCGCCGTTGACGTCCACCGTGCCCGTCGGGCAGTCCTTCGGGAACTGGCGCAGCACGTTGTAGTAGACGAGAAAGCCGACCACGGCCGCCAGCGCCGTCGAACCGTCCGCCTTCTTCGCCATGCCGATCGCGACGCCGATGCAGAACAGCAGCGGCAGACCCAGACTGCCGTCGAGCAGCGCACCACCCGCGCCCGCCATCACCTTCGCGACGTTGTCCCAGCCCAGACCGTCGGCACCGAAGACGTCCGGCTGCCCGAGCCGGTTGATGATGCCGGCGGCCGGGAGGACGGCGATGGGGAGCTGGAGGCTGCGGCCCATCTTCTGGAGGCCCTGGAAAAGGCCGCCCCAGGAAAGGGACTTCTTGGGTTTCGGTGCGGCCGCAGCGCTGTCGTTACTCATCGGCGTCCTCCCTCCCCGGAACAAGCCGGGTCCGCATCTCGTTGCACACTGGTGTAGACCAGTTGCGATAGGCTCCGGGAACCCGCTGAGGACAGGCCGCCGGTGATCGTCATCATTCGGCAGAACGGCCGCACTCGCTCGCGAGGTTGGGCCAACCGTGGGTTACCGTGACAAAGCGGACCGTCGGTACGCAGAACGGACAGGGAGAAACACATGGCCAGCAAGGCTGAGAAGATCGTCGCCGGGCTCGGCGGCATCGACAACATCGAAGAGGTCGAAGGCTGCATCACCCGCCTCCGCACCGAGGTCGTGGACCCCGCCCTCGTCGACGAGGCCGCCCTGAAGGCCGCCGGCGCCCACGGCGTCGTGAAGATGGGCACCGCCATCCAGGTCGTCATCGGCACCGACGCCGACCCCATCGCCGCGGAGATCGAAGACCTGATGTGAGCGTGAGCACCCCGCTCACTTCCTGAGGAGGGCCCGTTCCGGCAGGGGAACGGGCCCTCCGTCATGTCCGGCTAGGCTCGTGCCATGTCTCGCATCGACGGCCGTACCCCCGAACAGCTCCGCCCCGTCACCATCGAACGCGGCTGGAGCAAGCACGCCGAGGGCTCCGTCCTCATCTCCTTCGGCGACACCAAGGTCTTCTGCACCGCCTCCGTCACCGAAGGCGTCCCGCGCTGGCGCAAGGGCAGCGGCGAGGGCTGGGTCACCGGTGAGTACTCCATGCTCCCCCGCGCCACCAACACCCGCGGCGACCGCGAATCCGTCCGCGGCAAGATCGGCGGCCGCACCCACGAGATCTCCCGCCTCATCGGCCGCTCCCTGCGCGCCGTCATCGACTACAAGGCCCTCGGCGAGAACACCATCGTCCTCGACTGCGACGTCCTCCAGGCCGACGGCGGCACCCGCACCGCCGCGATCACCGGCGCGTACGTGGCCCTGGCCGACGCCATCGGCTGGGCCCAGGGCAAGAAGCTGATCAAGGCCGGCCGCAAGCCCCTCACCGGCACCGTCGCCGCCGTCTCCGTCGGCATCGTCGACGGAGTCCCCCTCCTCGACCTCTGCTACGAGGAGGACGTCCGCGCCGACACCGACATGAACGTCGTCTGCACCGGCGACGGCCGCTTCGTCGAGGTCCAGGGCACCGCCGAAGCCGAGCCCTTCGACCGCAAGGAGCTCAACGCCCTCCTCGACCTCGCCTCCGGCGGCTGCGCCGAACTGGCCGAGATCCAGCGCAAGGCGCTCGAAGGAACCCTCTGACACCTCGATGCGTCCTGACGGGCGGGCACCCGGATAAGCTCCGGGCGCCCGCCCGTCGTACGTATCTGGGGAAGGACCCACCTTGAAGCAGCGCCGTCTCGCACTCGCCATGGCCACGGCCGCCGCGCTCACCACCGTCCTGAGCGGCTGCGGAGCCCTCGACACGGCGATGGACTGCGTCAAGACCGCCGACGCGATAGCCACGTCCGTCCAGAACCTCCAGACCGCCGTCTCGAACGCGTCCAACGACGTCACGCAGATCGAGGAGTCCCTGAACTCGATCTCCACGGAACTGGGCAACCTCAAGAACACGACGGACAACGCCGACCTGTCGAAGGCCGTCGACGACCTGACCAAGGGCGTGGACTCCGTCCGCACGGCGGTCAAGAACGGCGACACGACCCCGGACATCACGCCGATCACGGACGCGGCCGGCGAGGTGGCCAAGGTCTGCACCCCGGGCTGAAACGCCCCGGGATAATCGGGAGCATGACCCGACAGCGCCTGATCCTCGCCACCCGCAACGCGGGCAAGATCACCGAACTCCACGCGATCCTCGCCGACGCGGGCCTAGACCTGGACCTCGTCGGCGCGGACGCGTACCCCGAGATCCCCGACGTCAAGGAAACGGGCGTCACCTTCGCCGAGAACGCGTTGTTGAAGGCCCACGCCCTGGCCCAGGCCACCGGCCTCCCGGCCGTCGCCGACGACTCGGGCCTCTGCGTCGACGTCCTCAACGGCGCCCCCGGCATCTTCTCGGCCCGCTGGGCCGGCACCCACGGCGACGACAAGGCGAACCTGAACCTCCTGCTGGCGCAGCTGTCGGACATCGACGACGCCCACAGGGCAGCCCACTTCGCCTGCGCGGCAGCGCTCGCCCTCCCGGACGGCACGGAACGCGTGGTCGAGGGCCAGATGCGGGGCACCCTCCGCCACGCCCCCGTCGGCACGAACGGCTTCGGCTACGACCCGATCCTCCAGCCGGAGGGCCACGAGGTGACCTGCGCCGAACTGACCCCGGCGCAGAAGAACGCGATCAGCCACAGGGGCAAGGCGTTCAGGGCGCTGGTGCCGGTGGTGCGGGAACTGCTGGGCTGAGGGGCGTACGGCGAAGGCCTCATCCGGATAAGTTTCGGATGAGGCCTTCGATTTAACGGTTTGTGCGGCCTGAGGGATTCGAACCCTCACGGGATTGCTCCCATCGCGCCCTAAACGCGAGGCGTCTGCCGTTCCGCCAAGGCCGCTAGCGCCTGCCATGCTAGCGGGCGGGCGGCCGGTGTGGGCGGGGATGTTGCTATGTCGACTGGCGACGCCTGCCGCCTCGGCACCAAGTGGTGGTCATCGAGTGGCAGTTGGGGCACAGGTAGCGAAGGTTCTCCCGGCGGTTGTCGAGCCAGTTCCCGTTGATGTGGTCGATCTGCAGAGTGATGGACCCGCCCCGCCACTTGCCCTCGTTCCCGCACTCGACGCAGCGATACGGGACGCCCACCTCGGTGAGGGCGCGATGGAGCCGGTCGCGGTTCTCGCGCGACGATCCTTCCGGGCGTACCCGGAACACCGCGTCCGCGATGGCCTTCGGCGCCACGACCCGCACCGTGCCCCATGTGCGTCGCTTGAAGCGCGACGTGTCGAGGCCCAGCTCGGACACCCGCCGCCGTACCCGGCGGTGATTCTGGTCGGTCACGGGGAGGCCGAGCGTGCGCATCACGTCGGCGAAGCTGGTGGCGTCCGTCACCGCGGCTCGTAGGCGTTCCTCCGGTACCTCGACGCGCCTGTGCGTGAAGTGGGCGATGTCGATTGCCCGCTCGTGGAGCATGTGCCGGAGTGCGGCGCGGGACCTGCCGTCATCGCCTACGCCCAGCAGGCGAGCCATTTCTCTGACGCTCCGTGTGGCCGCTGCGGCGCTCTTGAGCTCCTCCGTGGTGAACGGCAGGTCCGTGGTCGAGCGGTTCAGGCCGGGGAACTGGCTCACGTCGATTCCGGCTGCGGCGATCCGTCGGCTGATGTGCGAGAGCGTTCCGGTCGCCGGGGGAACGCCGAGCCTCTGCGCGACCTCGCGGAGCGTCGTAGAGGCGGCGACCGCCTCGGCGATGGCGTTGTCCGTGTACTTGCGCCAGGGGCTCTGCTGCTTGAAGTGGCTGGTGTCGATGCCGTACTCGGCAACCTTCGACTGGAGTGTCCGGCGTCGGCCGCCGCTCGCCCCCAATTCGAGCCGACGCATCAGGTCGGCCCACCCCTTTGATTCCGCCACGGCGGCGCTGAGCCGGTCCTTCGTGTACGGGCTCGTCCCCATCGGACCCCCTCCCCAGTACGGATCTCGTACGGGTTAACGAGTCGAATATCGGACGGTTACGCCATATCGCGTACTGTCGCGTGCGATAAACGGAACGGCCCGCACCACCCCATCGGAGGTGCGGGCCGTTCCGGCGAAGGTGAGGGCTCAGACGCCCAGGTCCCTCATGATCTTGGCGACGTGGCCCGTGGCCTTGACGTTGTAGAAGGCGTGTTCCACCTTGCCCTGCTCGTCGACCACGACCGTCGAGCGGATCACGCCCGTCACCACCTTGCCGTACAGCTTCTTCTCGCCGAAGGCGCCGTAGGCCTCCAGGGTCTCCTTCGACGGGTCCCCGACCAGCGTGACCTTCAGGTTCTCCTTCTCGCGGAACTTCGCGAGCTTCTCCGGCTTGTCGGGGGAGACGCCGATCACGTCGTAGCCGGCGGTCGCCAGGGCCTCCAGGTTGTCCGTGAAGTCGCACGCCTGCTTGGTGCAGCCGGGGGTCAGGGCCGCCGGGTAGAAGTAGACGATGACCTTGCGGCCCTTGTGGTCCGCGAGGGAGACCTCGTTGCCGTCCGCGTCGGGAAGGGTGAAGGCGGGGGCGGTGTCGCCGGGCTGCAGTCGCTCGCTCATGGCTGGCTCTCCTCGGAATATTCGCGTACGCATTCCAGAGCCTAATGCGGGCGAATGGGGGTCTGGGGCGACCCGATCGCGGCGGAGCTGACAGACTGGCTGTCAACGACCCATTACGACTACGGAGGCAGCGCGGTGTCGGAGGCCAGGACCCCTGCGCAGATCGAGGCGGACATCGTCCGCCGGCGCGAGCAGCTCGCCGTCACTCTCGACGAGATCGGCATTCGGATGCACCCGAAGACGATCATCGGGGACGCCAAGGCCAAGGTCGCCTCGACGGTCGACCAGACGGCCGGACGGGCCTTCGTCGCCGTCAACCGGGTCGTCTCGGACGTGAAGGCCCGTTTCACCCACGAGGACGGCGCGCCCCGCCTGGAGCGCGTCGTTCCGGCGGCCGTCGTGGCGCTCGCCGTCGTCGGCCTGATCGTGTCCTCCTCGCGGAGGAACAAGGGGTGACGGCCTTCCGGCACTCCCCGGCAGGTAGGTTCAGTCCGTGAGCGAGAACACGCACGACAAGCTGCCCATCCGGATGCTCCACGACCGGGTCCTGGTCCGCACCGACTCCCCGGAGGGGGAGCGGCGTTCCGGCGGCGGCATCCTGATCCCGGCGACGGCCGCGGTGGGCCGCCGCCTCGCCTGGGCCGAGGTGGTCGCGGTCGGGCAGAACGTCCGTACCGTCGAGATCGGCGACCGGGTGCTGTACGACCCCGAGGACCGCGCGGAGGTCGAGGTGCGGGGCATCGCGTACGTCCTGATGCGCGAGCGCGATCTGCACGCGGTGGCGGCGGATCGGTTCGGCACGACGGACTCGACCGGGCTGTACCTCTGAGAGACGCGTGAAGGCCCTGGTGACCGGAGTCACCGGGGCCTTTGCCTGTTCTTTGCTAGCCTGGAGACACCCCGACGAGACGCGCCGTACCGGGTTCACGACAAGACGACGCACCCCTGTTGATCCGTCTCGCGGAGGTGTCTCGTCATGGCCTGGGTTCTGCTGATCGTCGCCGGTCTGCTCGAGGTCGGCTGGTCCATCGGTATGAAGTACACGGACGGTTTCACCCGGCTCTGGCCGAGCGTGTTCACCGGCGCCGGGATCGTCGCCTCGATGATGCTGCTGTCGCAGGCGGCCAAGACGCTGCCGATCGGTACGGCGTACGGCGTCTGGGTCGGCATCGGCGCGGCCGGTGCGGCGGTGCTCGGCATGGTGGTGCTCGGTGAGCCGGCGACCGCCGCCCGGATCTTCTTCGTCTGTCTGCTGCTCGTCGCCGTGGTGGGGCTCAAGGCGACCAGCGGTCACTGACCGGTCGGTCTGCGGGAGGGGACGGGGCCCCGTGAGGCCGCTCCCGGCGGCCCCGCCTCGCCCGTCTCGTACCAGTCCTCCGACTCGTCCAACACCGGCGGTGGCGGCGGCGCCTCCGCGCCCGGCATCAGCCGGAGCTCGAAGTCCCGGGCGGGCGTCCCGGCCAGGGCCTCGCGCGTGAAGCGGCCCCAGATCTCGGCCGGCACCCCGCCGCCGTTGACGCGCGGTTGGCCGAGCGCGCCGTACAGCGATTCCTGGGAGCCGGACTCGGGGTCCTGCCCCATGACCGCGACGACGGCCGCGAGATCGGGGGTGTAGCCGGCGAACCAGGCGGCCTTGTCGTCCTCCGCGGTGCCCGTCTTGCCGGCGGCGGGGCGGCCGGCGGCCTGCGCGGCCGTGCCGGTGCCGGTCTCGACGACGCTCCGCAGGATCGACGTGGTGGTGTCGGCGGCCTCGCGGCTCACCGCCTGCCGGCGGGCGACGCCCGGCAGCTCCATCTCCTCGCCGTTCCGGCTGATCTCCTCGACGAGGGAGTAGCTGCCGTTCCGGCCGTGCGCGGCGAGCGTCGCGTACGCCGAGGCCATGTCGAGGACGCTGGCGGTGGCGGGGCCGAGGGCGATGGAGGGGGAGGCGGTGAGGTCGGGGGTGGTGCCGGGGACGCCGAGGGCGATCGCGGTGCGCCGTACGTGGGCGGGGCCGACGTCGACGGCCATCTGGGCGTAGACGGCGTTCACGGAGAGGTCGGTGGCGGCGCCGACGGCGATGTCGCCGTAGCTGGCGTCGTCCTCGTTGGCGGGGTCGTACGGGCTGCCGGCCCAGCCTTCGACGGGCCGCCGGTTGGTGCCGTCGTACATCGTGTACGGGGTGATGGGCTGGCCCTGCTGGGTCTGGGAGCCGTTCTGGACGGCGGCCGTGAAGACGAAGGGCTTGAAGGTGGAGCCGACCTGGTAGTCGCGGCGGGTGGCGTTGTTGACGTACTGCTGGGTGTAGTCGACGCCGCCGTACATGGCGAGGACCTTGCCGTTCGCCGGGTCGACGGCGGCGGCCCCGACGCGTACGTACCGGTCGGTGGGGGCGCTGGCCGGGTCGAGCCGGGAGACGACCCGCTCCTCGACGGCGTCGACGAGGGCCTCCTGTTTGGCGGGTTCCAGGGTGGTGGTGATGCGGAAGCCGCCGCCGGCGAGGGTCTTCTCGTCGACGATCCCGTGGTCGGTGAGGTACTCCTCGACGGCCTGGACGAGGTAGCCGCGCTGGCCGGAGAGGGCGGTGGCGGCGCGGGCGGTCTGGGGGGCGGGGAAGCGGGCGGCGGTGCGGGCCGCGGGGGAGAGCCAGCCTTCGGTGACCATGCCGTCGAGGACGTAGTGCCAGCGGGCGACGGCCTTGGCCCGGTTCTCGGGGTGGGTGGTGACGTCGTAGGCGCTGGGGGCCTTGAGGAGGGAGGCGAGGTACGCGCCTTCGGCGGTGTCGAGGCGCTCGACGTCCTTGCCGTAGTAGGCGCGGGCGGCGGCCTGGACGCCGTACGCGTTCCGGCCGAAGTAGCTGGTGTTCAGGTAGCCCTGGAGGATCTCCTCCTTGCTCTTCTCGCGGCCGAGTTTGATCGCGATGAAGAACTCCTTGGCCTTGCGGCTGAGGGTCTGTTCCTGGCCCAGGTAGTAGTTCTTGACGTACTGCTGGGTGATGGTGGAGCCGGACTGGCGGCCCTTGCCGGTGACGGTGTTCCAGGCGGCGCGGACCATGGCCTTGGGGTCGACGGCGCGGGAGGTGTGGAAGTCGCGTTCCTCGGCGGCGAGGACGGCCCGGCGGACGGTGAGCGGGACCTGGTCGAGGCGGACGTTCTCGCGGTTGACCTCGCCGTCGCGGGCGAGGGGGGTGCCGTCCCGGTAGAGGTAGACGTTGGACTGGGCGACGGCGGCGGCGTTGGCGGGCGGGATCTCCACCAGGAGGTAGCCGGCGACGAAGGCGCCGGCGAGCAGCAGCGTGCCGAGCAGGAGGAGCCCGAGGAGGGTCCGCAGGAGTCGGCGGAGGGGTCTTCTCGGTCTGTCGTCGTCCGGTCGTGGTGCGGGGAGGGTGGGGTCCCTCGGCTCCCAGTTCGTATCCGAGCTCGTACCAGAGGAAGGGGACATGGCATCACATACTGCATGGATTGCGGCGAAACTCCCCTAACCGACCCGTAGGTGGCGCGAAAACCGCTCGCGGCGCGCCGGGCGAAGCCACTAGGGTCGTGCGCTTCGCCGTCATTCGTACCGGAAAGGGCCTCTCATGCTGCGGCTGTACGGGACGGTGGCCGCGGGCGGCTTCCGGCGCTTCGCCACCTACCGCGTGGCCACGGCCGCGGGCGTCTTCACGAACAGCGTCTTCGGCTTCGTCCTCTCCGCCACCTACATCGCCCTGTGGGACGAACGGCCGCGGCTCGGCGGCTACTCCATGGACGACGCCCTCGCCTACGTGTGGATCGGGCAGGCGCTGATCACGGTCTGCGGCCTGATGGGCGGCGGCTTCGAGGAGGAGCTGATCGAGCGGATCAGGACCGGGGACATCGCCGTCGACCTCTACCGCCCCGCCGACCTCCAGGCCTGGTGGTTCTCGGCCAACGCCGGCCGCTCCGCCTTCCAGCTGCTGGGCCGCGGGGTCGCCCCGATGGCCCTCGGCGCACTGGTCTTCGACTTCACCCTGCCGTCGGGGCCGGGCGGCTGGCTCGCGTTCCTGCTGGCGGTGGCGCTGGGCTCGGTGGTCGGCTTCGCGATCTGGTACCTGGTGGCGATGAGCGCGTTCTGGCTGCTCGACGGCCAGGGGGTGGTGCAGGTGGCCTGGCTGGGCGGCCTGTTCTTCTCGGGGATGCTGCTCCCGCTGAACGTGTTCCCGGGCGCGCTGGGCGAGCTGGCGCGGCTGCTGCCGTGGGCGTCGCTGCTCCAGGTGCCGGCCGATGTGTACCTGGGGAGGTACGAGGGCTGGGAGCTGGCGGGGGCGTACGGCTTCCAGGCCTCCTGGGCGCTGGTCCTGCTGGGCGCGGGGAGGGCGGCGCAGGCGGCGGCGACGCGGAAGGTGGTGGTGCAGGGTGGCTAAGGCATGGGTGGGGGACTCCTGGCGCACGTACCGGGGGATCGGGGCTTCGGGGCGTACGTACCAAGGGTTCGGGGCTTCGTGGCGGACGTACCGGATGGTGGCGGGGATGTGGATCCGTTCCACGATGACGTACCGCTCGTCCTTCGCCCTGACCCTCCTCACGAGCTTCTGCGTGACGTTCTTCGACTTCGTCGTGATCCTCCTGATGTTCGGTCAGGTGCGGGGTCTCGGCGGGTTCTCGTTCGCGGAGGTGGCCCTGCTGTACGGGACGGCGGGGACGTCGTTCGGGATCGCGGACCTGACGATGGGCTCGCTGCAGCGGATGGGGAAGCGGGTGAGGGACGGTTCGCTCGACACGTTCCTGATGCGTCCGGCGCCGCTGCTCGCGCAGGTCGCGGCGGACAAGTTCGCGCTGCGGAGGTTCGGCAGGGTCGCACAGGGCCTGCTCGTCCTGGTGTGGAGCCTGCTCCTTCTCGACGTGGACTGGACGCCGCTGAAGGTGGTGCTGCTGCCGGTGACGGTGGTGTGCGGGGCGGTGATCTTCGGTGCGGTGATGGTGGTGGGCGCGTCGACGCTCTTCTGGATCCAGGACGCGGCGGAGGTCACGAACTCCTTCACGTACGGCGGGAACACGCTCCTCCAGTACCCGCCGACGATCTTCGCGCAGGAGCTGGTGCGGGGGGTGGTGTACGTCGTACCGCTGGCGTTCGTGAGCTGGCTGCCCGCGCTGTACGTGCTCGGCCGGCCGGCTCCGGCGGGGGTGCCGGACTGGGCGGCGTTCGTGTCGCCGCTGGTGGCGGTGGTGAGCTGCGGGGTGGCGGGGCTGGCGTGGCGGGCGGGAATCCGCTCGTACCGATCGACGGGAAGCTGAGGGACCACGGTGAGCTGCGAGAAGGTGAGCTGCGAGAAGAGCATGCCCTTCATCGAACTGGACGGCGTCGAGAAGGTCTTCACGGTCCGCCGGAAGGCGGGGGTGATCCGCCGGGAGAAGCGGGAGGTCCGGGCGGTCGACGGCATCAGCTTCGGGGTGGAGCGCGGGGAGATGGTCGGCTACATCGGCCCGAACGGCGCCGGGAAGTCGACGACGATCAAGATGCTCACCGGCATCCTGACCCCGAGCGGCGGCCGGCTGCGGGTGGCGGGCATCGACCCGGCGCGGGAGCGCACCCGACTGGCCCAGCGGATAGGGGTGGTCTTCGGCCAGCGCACGACCCTCTGGTGGGACCTGCCGCTGAAGGACTCGTACCGGCTGATGCACCGCATGTACCGGATCCCCGACGCCCGGTACGAGGAGAACCTGGCCCGCTGCGTGGACCTGCTCGACCTGGGGGACCTGCTCGACGTCCCCGTACGGCAGCTGTCCCTGGGCCAGCGGATGCGCGGCGACATCGCGGCGGCGCTGCTGCACGACCCGGAGGTGCTGTACCTGGACGAGCCGACGATCGGCCTGGACGTGGTGTCGAAGGCGAGGGTGCGCGAGTTCCTCCGCGACCTGAACGCCACCCGGGGCACCACGGTCCTCCTGACCACCCACGACCTCACGGACATCGAACAGCTCTGCTCGCGGGTGATGGTCATCGACCACGGGCGGCTGATGTACGACGGGGAGCTGGCCGGCCTGCACGCGGTCGGCGAGAGCGAACGCCTCCTTGTGGTGGACCTGGAGCGGGAGCTGCCGCCGATCGAGGATCTGCCGGGGGCGCGTTTCGTGAGGTCGGAGGGCCCGCGCCAGTGGCTGGCGTTCGGGGCGGCGGAGTCGGCGGCGCCCCTGGTGGCGGCGGTGGCGGCGAAATACCCCCTCCTCGACCTCTCGGTGCGGGAGCCGGACATCGAGGCGGTGATCGCGAAGATGTACGGGGGAACTCGGGACGAGCGCCGGGAGTCCCTGATGTAGGAGGTCGAGTCGATGGTGAGTTTCTCGTACACGGCGGCGGACGAGGAGAAGAGCAGAGGCGTCCGCCGCATGAAGGCCCTGGCGACGGCGCTGCTGGCCCTGGTGGCCGTGATCTACGGCCTGGCGACGTGGGCGCGGAACGCCGGCTGGGGCGGGTGGGCCGGCTATGTCGCGGCGGCGGCGGAGGCGGGCATGGTGGGCGCCCTCGCGGACTGGTTCGCGGTGACGGCGCTGTTCCGGCGCCCGCTGGGCCTCCCCATCCCGCACACGGCGATCATCCCGACGAAGAAGGACCAGCTGGGAGCGTCGCTGGGCACGTTCGTGGGCGAGAACTTCCTGTCGGCGGATGTCGTACGGGGCAGGCTGGCGGCCCTGGGCATCGGCGCCCGGCTCGGCGCATGGCTGGCGAACCCGGCGCACGCGGACCGCGTGACGGCGGAACTCTCCACGGCCCTACGGGGCGCCCTGACGGTCCTGCGGGACGCGGACGTCCAGGCGGTGGTGGGGGAGGCGATCACGCGTCGCGCGGAGTCGGCGGAGATCGCGCCGGGCCTGGGGAAGACCCTGGAGAAGGTGGTGGCGGAAGGGGCGCACCACCGGGCGGTGGACCTGGTCTGCACGCGCGCGCACGACTGGCTGGTGATGCACGGGGACTCGGTGATGGACGCGGTGCAGGGCGGGGCACCGGGCTGGACGCCCCGCTTCGTGGACCGGAAGATCGGCGAACGCGTCTACAAGGAGCTGCTCCGCTTCATCACGGAGATGCGGGACATGCCGGCCCACCCGGCGCGCGGGGCGATCGACCGCTTCCTGACGGACTTCGCGGCCGACCTCCAGGCCGACACGGACACCCGGGCGCGCGTGGAGCGTCTGAAGGGGGAGCTCCTGGCCCGCCCGGAGGTCCAGGACATCATCACCTCGGCCTGGTCCTCGGTCCGGTCCCTGATCATCGCGGCGGCCGAGGACGACCGCAGCCAGCTCCGCCTCCGCGCCCGCGCCTCCCTGATCTCCCTGGGCACCCGCCTGTCGACGGACGCCCGCCTGCAGGGCAAGGTCGAGGGCTGGGCGGAGGACGCGGCGGCGTACGTGGTCACGACCTACCGCCACGAGATCACGTCCCTGATCACGGACACGGTCGCCGGCTGGGACGCCACCCAGACCTCCCGCAAGATCGAGGCCAACATCGGCCGCGACCTCCAGTTCATCCGCATCAACGGCACGGTGGTCGGCGCCCTGGCAGGCCTCCTGATCTACACGGTGAGCCACGCGGCGGGCGGCTGAGGCTACTTCCCCCGGGTGACGGCCCAGGAGGCGACGGCCATGCCCCCGGCCACGGAGAACACCGCGGGCCAGGCCCCGATCTTCTTGGCCAGCGGATGGGACCCGGCGAACGCGGCGACGTAAGCGGAGGTCAACCCCACGGAAGCCTTGACCCCACCAACCTGCTGCCACTCCCGCGCGGCCACGCCCCCGGCGGCAGCGAGCACGACACCCCCGAGGGGCCGCTTCTTGGTCCACCGAGCAACGGCATACCCACCGACAAGCCCGGCGGCGGCTATGACGGGGGAGGGGATGCGGGGCATGACGGGCCTTTCGTTCGGTGGCTGGTGTTCTTGTGGGGCCAGGGGGACGGGGCCCGCCGCCGAGCGACGCGCGGGCCCCGACGCTCCGGTCAGTCCTCGTCGGGGATCTCGTGCTCGAGGCGTCCCCAGTCGTAGCGTCCGTCTTCCGTCTCGATGGTGGCCACGGTTCCGTGCGGCGTGTGGTTGATGGCGATCGAAGCGGTGCTGTCGGCGGGCACGGACAAGCTGTACTCCACCCTCTTCTTCGCGGCCATTCGCTCATCCTCTCTGAGCTTCAGAGCACACCATGCACCCCCGCACATTACGTGAAGAGTGGCGCAAAAGGTGCATTTAGGAATTATTCGTCGTGCTCAATCGCGTGGCCGCGTGAACGTCAAGTCGCAGCCCCCGTCGTGCTCTTTCCCGTTCGGTCGGCTCCCGTTCCGCCGTGTGGGGCGACCCTGAAGCCGTTCGGGATCGTACACCTGTCCACAGATGCACGCTCCGATGATCGACACCGAAACCCTCCATGGTCAACTCCATAGGGGGTTTTACGTGAAAAGTTCCTTTTGCTCCATCTTCAATGAATGACTTTTTCATTTTCTTGATCAAATGAAATGCAGTCCGGTAGGGTCTCGGTCAAGCGAAAGGGGTGGGTGAGTGTCGCAGGATTTCGCGGACTGGCTCAGCGACGTACTCCGTCAACGGGAGATGCCGCAGAAGGAGCTGGCGCAGCTCGTGGGGGTGACTCCGGCTGCGGTGAACGCGTGGGCGAGGGGGCGGGCCGTGCCGCGGTACGAGAAGATCCAGGCCGTGGCTTCGGCGCTCGGCGTGGCCGTGGAGGACGCGGTCAGTCGGCGGCCGCCGGAGTCCGACCGCGCCGATCTGTCCTGGGTGTTCCAGCGGGCCCCCGAGGACGGGAGTCGAAGCGGTGGCAACGCGGCCGCCTACGCGTTCTCGGCGGACCTGGAGGTCCTCGCCCGAGAGGCGACGCAGAACAGTCTCGACGAGCGCTTCGACGAGACGCGTCCGGTCACGACGCGACTCGTGCTGCACGAGCTGACGGGAGACCATCTCGAGAGGTTCCTCGACGCCCTGCAGTGGGAGGCGATCGAGCGCCACCTGCGGAGCGCCGCGGACCCCGGTCAGAAGGCGGGGCGCGTGCTGACCGACGGCCTGAACGAGTTCGAACGGACCGGCCGGCTCGTGCTGCTCCGAATCGACGATTTCAACGCTCGCGGCCTCACTGGTCCGGAGTACGGCGACGGGCGGTTCGCCCGCGTGGTGCGGCGCACGTTGGACAGCGGAAAGGAAGGGTCCCAGGGCGGGTCATACGGCCTGGGCAAGGCGGCACTCTGGTCGGCGAGCCGTTTCGGCCTCGTGCTCGTCAACAGCACGTTGTCGGAGCAGCAGGCCGGTCGCCACGAGCGGCGCATGGCCGGCCGGCTCGAACTTCCCTGGCACGCGCTCGACGGTGAGGAGTACGCGGGGCCCGCGTGGTTCGGAGCGCCGGACAAGGAGCGTGGCAACGCGGCGCGGTCCTGGTGGTCCGACCGTGCGACGGCCGAGAGCCTCCATCTCGAACGGGGCGACAGTGACCCGGGGACCTCCTTCTTGGTCGTCGGCGCGTACGACGGGTCCGGGGACGCCGAGGACGTCGAGGAGATGCACGAGAAGCTCGCCCTGGGGGTGGCGAGGAACTTCTGGGCCTCCATGGTCGGCGGCGAGCGCAGTGGGCCGCTGTTGCGTACGACGGTGGCCTCGTGGCGGAACGGCAGGGTCGCGAAGGCCGAGGAGTCGATCGATCCGCATCGCTACGAGCCCGCCAGATCACGTGCCGTGAAGGCGTTCCTCGACGGACGGACCTCGTCCGAACTGACGTCCCGCGAGGACGTGCTGCAGACATCGGTGCCGCTCGTACTGCCCGCCCGGAAGGAGCCGGTGGGTCCCGGGGCCGCCCCGAAGTCGCACGACGCCGTCCTGCTCGTCACTCCCACGCCCGAGGACGAGGAGAAGCCCGACCACATCTCCTACATGCGTGCCACGCGCATGGTCGTTCGGAGCAAGCGGGTCGGTGACCTTCCACTGGGGCATCGTTCGTTCCAGGCCGTGCTGCTCGCGGGACTGGCAACGGGCAGCCGTACGCCGGACGCGTTCGCGGCCGAGCAGTTGCTGCGCGCGGCGGAGCCGCCGGACCACAACGACTGGTGCGGCACCGAGGACCTCACCGCCACGTATGTGCGGGGAGCACGGCAGTGCGTCCTCAACTTCAAGAAGGCCGCGGAACAAGCGGTGCGCGACCTGCTGAGAGGGCAGGAGGAGGAGAGCGACCCCGACGAGGGTCCCCAGGTCCTGCGAGAGCTGCTGACGTTCGAATCGCCCAAGAAGGCCCGGACGCAGAGTTATCCGGTCGTCCACGCGGTCGAGGGCGAAGTGCTGCCGAGCGGTGCGTGGTGCGTCCGCGTGACGGTGAAGCTGCCGGAGAAGGACGGTGCCTGGATTCTGGCCCCGGTCGCGCGCTTCGTCGTCCGCTCGGGCGGAGGGCTTCCCGTCGCGTGGGCGGGCGCTCTGGTGCCCGAGCGGGACTGCGAGCTGACGCGCAGCGGCAATCTGCGGTTCAGGGAGGGTACGCGACGTGGAGTGTTCAAGGCGCTCACCGATGTGTCCAGCCATCCCGTCGCCGCCGAGATGTCGTGCATCGAGATAGACGTGCCGAGGGCCAAGGAGAGCGCGGAGTGAAGACGGCATTCCCCTACCGAATTCTTGCGGGGGAGGTGACCCTCGCGGCCGACGAGGTGCGCGTGGACAACATCCCGCTCTCGCTCAACCTCGTGTCGGACAAGGAACGTGTCATCGCGCTGCACGCGATCCGGAGAGACTGGGACGAGATACGCGTCAAGGTGGTGGTCAGTGCCGACCCAGAGGAGCTGGGTTCCGGCGTCTGGACGTCTCCGCAATGCCTGGTGTTCGCGAGGAACAGGGCGACGAACGTTCGGCATTCCTTCCCCCTTAGCTATGACGGCGAGGGGCGCTGGACCGGTGAAGTGGAGCTCCACCGAGGCGATCACGTCGGACGGACCGAGATCGGTGCGGTCGTCGTCGCGGAAGTGGGAGGGTTCCCGGGACGCCTGATCGGCCGGACCGAGGACAACTGGAGTGCCGATTTCGAGGCGAAGCAGCCGAAGCGGCAGCGGAGCATCAAGATGGCCTGGCGGGAATTCGCGGAAGACCCGTTCCTGAAGGACTTCCGTGACGACCCCTGGGTCCTGGATGCGGAGGCCGGCGAGCCGATCCTCTACCTCAATGCCTCTCTGGAGGGCCTCCGCCCGCTTCTTGACGGTGGCCCGGGTGCCGAGCGCAAGCTCGTACGCGAGGTCATGGCGTCCCAGATTGCGTCCGAGGCCTGGACGGCCCTGTTCAACACGGCGCTCTACGCGGCAGGTACGGACGACGACGAACTCCAGTGGCCGGGTGGCTGGCAGGAGGAGGTCCTCAGGAGGATGCTTCCGGACTTCTTTCCCGGCCTGTCTCCCGACGAGGCACTGGCCGAACTCGTTGATCGACGGAGTCGTGGCGAGAACGGATCGGATCTTCACGCGCGCCTCATGCACTCCGCGTCGATCCATTCCAAGAAGCAGAAGACCGTGGCCGGTACGGTGCGGGCGTTGGCCCGCCTGGCGGACGGAGGACAGGAAATATGAGGCCGACGGACGCAGAGACCGTGGCGTCGCGCATCGGAACGCTGCCGGAGGTCGTCGCCGCCCGGGCCATCACCCCGCGCGTTCTCGAAGGGTACGAGACGCCCTCGTTCGCGAGCCTGCGGGAGAACGTCGAGTACCCGGAGGACGACTCGCCGCGTTGGGACGCGGAGCCCGTCAGTGAGCTGTTGACGGAGGCGCGCAGGCGCTTCGCTGACGTTTCCCCCGCGCTGAGCGATGCCTGGCTGGCACCTCGCCTGCACTACACGATGAGGCTGACGCGTGCCGAGGCGTCGGACACCCGTATCTGGAACTTCCTCGGAGTCTGCCTCGCCCCCGGCTTTGTGCGCTGGCGGTGGAGTCGGGGTGGGACGAGCCGGGAGGTGGCGCAGGCGGCTCGATTCGCCGGGCGTTGGGACCTGCAGTGCTTTTCCCGGTTGTGGTGGGCAGCCGAGCTGTTCAGGGACGGGGCCAACTACGGGCCGGCGGAGCTGGCCTGTCGTAATCAGGACATCCTGAACACGGCGTTGAGACAGGAGATGATCCAGCACCGGCCGACGGCACAGGCTCTCCTCAGGCTGATGCACAAGGGGACGGTGCGTACGGGGCGGGACCTGAACGCCGCGGCCGCCGCTGCGAACGCCGCCGGCGCCACGCTGGTCTTCGAGGCCCTGGCTCCCGATGAGCTGCAGGATGCAGAAGCGTTGAGGGAGTGGATCGAGGCGGCGGGAGACCACCCGCCTGCGCCCTTCGACACCGTTCCGAGCGGCCCGAACGACGGACGCGTGCCGCACGCTGCCGCGGAGGCGCTGACGGTCCGGTTCGGTGAGCTCTTCGCGACCGTGCCGGTTCGGGGAAAGACCGACCGAGAGGGAGCGGCCGGCCGCTAGTTCTTCGGGAGGTCGACCGACAGGTGCTCGTGGATCGCCTGGGCCAGAGCGCGGCCCAGGCCGATCGGCACCGCGTTGCCGATCTGTCGGGCGATCTCGACCTTGCTGCCGAACCACTGGAAGTCCGGGGGGAACCCTTGGATGAGGGCGGCCTCGTAGTGCGTGATGGGGCGGTTCTCCTTGGGGTGGAGGTAACGCCCCTTCTCCGGCTTGTAGAACTCGGTGCGGATGGTGACGGACGGGCGTTCCGCGCGCATCCGTCCCATCACGTCTCCGGACCCGCTGTTGTGCTTGTCCCAGCTCGTGGTCGAGAGGTAGACCTCCTGGCCCTCGACGAGGGCGTACTTGCCTCGAAGATCGTGGCGGTTGCCGCCGGGGCCGATGGCCGCGTAACGGGCGAGCGACAGGTCGGTGGGGCGTCGTCCCACGTGCAGCTCGGTCGTCCGGTACGGACCCGGGAGGAGGGAGTCGCCCAGAGGGCTGCCGGTCCGGTCCTCCGGCAGCTCGGTCTGCGGCGCCTTCAGGGGGGTGTGGGCGAAAACGGCATCCCCGACCGCCACCCAGGCCTTCAGGTCGGTGCCGGTCTCACCGAGGGTCGGCTGCTGTGCGTCGGCGTGGCGCGAATGGGTCGGCGCCGGGTGAGTCAGCGCTGAGTGCAGGTTTTTGTGCGTGGCGATCACGATCGCACGACGTCGGGCCTGGGGCACGCCGAAGTCGGCGGCGTTCAACACCTTTGTCGTCAGGCTGTAGTCGGAGAGCTCGCCACCCTCCGCCGTCGCCTTCTCCAGGTCCACGAACTGCTGAGACCTCAAGAAACGATCGACGTTCTCCAGAACGAAGATCTTGGGCCTGATCGTCGTGACGACACGCATGTACTCGCGCCACAGGAGGTTGCGCGGATCGTTCCGGTCCGGCTCGAGGTTGTCCTTGTTCAGTCCGGAGAACCCCTGGCACGGAGGGCCACCCATGACGACGTCGACCGCGTCCCGGTAGGGACTCGGGTCCCACTCCGCGATGTCCACATTGGCGACGTGCGACGAGCCGAAATTGGCTGCGTAGGTAGCCGCCGCGGCCCTGTCGAACTCCACCGCCGCGACGGACACGAAGGGCGACGAACCGGGGCCGTCAGGCTCGTACGCCCGAAAGCCGGCCGAAAAGCCACCGGCTCCCGAGAAGAGGTCCACGACCTTGATCGCCCCTGCGGAGAGCTTGGGGCTCGCGGGCGTTTCGGTCGCGGTGCTGGTGGCCATGGGGCCAGATTCTACTTCGATCACCGTGGTACATCAGGTCGATGATCAAGATCCCGTCGAAGTGTCACCGTCCGCATCCCGTTCATTGCGGAGAGTCTCCCGAGGTGTGTGTCAGGGCCGCGAGGATTCGCTTGCCCAGGGCCTCGGCGACCGGCGGGGGAGTCGCCTGACTGATCTGGCGGTATGCGGATGTCTTGAGGCCGTGGAGCTGCCATTCGGGGGTGAACCCCTGAAGGAGGGCGACCTGAGGCACGGTGATCTTGACCAGGCCGTGCTTCGGTTCGGCGGCGAGGTCGATCCGGAAATCCGGACCGGGCACGTCGTTCCCGAGACTTCCCCCGTAGACCTGCCTTCGCGCCCAGATCGCTTTCGCCCGGCTCGCGCCGAGATCCGCCCCTCCTCGTCCGGTGGCGCCGCCCATGATCAGCGGCGCGGGCCCCGTGGCGTGAGCCGCCCATGCGGCTGCTTCCGGCCACCCCTTCGAGGCCATGGACTCGTGGAGGGTTTCGCCGAGCGAGCGGCAAGGGGCGCCGCTGGGCGCCGGCCATGCGAAGTGTGCGAGATCGGAGGGGGCCATCGCGACGACGAAACCGTGGTTGCGCAGCTGGGGGACTCCGAAATCGGTGGCCGAGAGAACACTCCACGTCGACTTGTAGCCGAGATCGGAGATCGTCTCCCGGACCATCTCGCGTTCGACCTCGAACTTCGAGGCGTTGTGGAAGGTGGGAATGCACTCGAGGACCAGGACCCGCGGGCGGACGTAGGAGGCCATGTCGAGTGTTGCCCGCAGGGTGTCCCGCTTGTCCCGCACGGCGAGCTGCTTGCCCGCGATGCTGTACGGAGACCGGGGCAGCCCGCAGCTGAGGACGTCCGCCCGATCCAACTGGTCGTGATCCACGGGCTCGATCTCGTTGAGATCACCCCGGATCACGTACCAGTCGGGACGGTTGTTCCGCAGGGTCGTGCAGCTGTCCCCGTCGATGTCCACGGCCGCGGCGATCCGGAACCCGGCCCGTTCCAGCCCGAGTGCCTGACCCCCGGCCCCCGCGCACAGCTCGATCGCCGTGAAGTCGTGTCTCCGCACAGGTCCCACCCCCACCGTCGTCAAGGTCGTTCATCGTAGGAGCCCTCGTCGATCACGACGATCAGATCGGGCCGGCTTCAGCCGGCGTGATCGTCCTGGAAGCCGCCTCCGGAGTCGATCGTCACGAACCTCACCACCTTTCCGTCGGTGCTGCGGGCCGACGCCGGTGCGACGAAGGTGAAGGCCATGACCAGGCGGCCGGGGGCGACAGTCCCGGTCGTCTCCACCTCCGGACGGTCCTCGGGCTGCACCACCGGATACACCGTGACCACTCCTCGACGTTCCCCGACGTGCTCCTCCGTCGTTGCGTTCCCTCCGAAGGGGAGAGCCCCGGCGATGCGGAGCGGGGCGGCTCGATGCTTCGGCTCGCTGATGGCGCCGAAGGCGTCGCCACGCCTGCGCTGCCGTCCGAACCAGGAGAAACGGCGACTCGAACCAGCCGGGGAGAAGTGCCGGGTGCCCGCGGAATGCTGAGGGGCGAGGACGAGCCAGTCGTCCACCTTGGCCGGCGACGAGGCGGTGATTTCCTCGAGATATGTCAGGTGCGGGCCGAACCGCTCCGGAACATCCCAGCGGAGCGAACCGATGAGTCGGAGGAACGCGTCGGCATCGAGACGTCCCACCAGAGCGGGGAAGGCGAGCTCCCTCCCGGTGCTCTCGTCGCGGTAGGAGAAGGTGAGCGGACGCGGACTCAGCGAGTCGAGCACGGGGAGCCACAGTTCGCTGTTGTGGCGGAGATCCGACGCCTTCGAGGGGTACGCGGTCGGCTCTTCCCACTTGCCGGGCGAGTGGATCTCGACGAGACGGGTGTTGTACATCTTGTTGGCGCTGGCGGGCTTCAGCCAGGACAGGTGCTGCGACACGAGCGGCGGCACCTGCGCCGGGGTGACCTGGGGCTTCCCGTCGACCATGGCGGAGTACAGGTCCAGCTGGTCGCGGAACGTCTCCTCGTCCCGGCAGATGGCCTCGAAGGCCTCCAGGAGGTCGAGTCCCTGCTTCCCCTCCTCGCGTCCGAGATAGAGGCGTACGAGATCGCGATAGCCATTGCGGAACCCGAACCATCGCCCCATCTGCATGAGAGTGGAAGCGTTGCCCGCACGCCGGCGGTAGTAGGTGACGGTGAGTCCCTCGACGGTGAAACCGCGGGCGAGTTTCTGGCCTCCGATCAGGATCTTCCAGATGGGCCGCTTGTCGAAGTCGGCATCTCCGCCCGTCTTCAGGTCGCTGTCGCCGTTCACCACGATGATGGGTTGATCGTCACCGCCGATGCGAATGGCGGCCGTGCCGACGTACGGGGAGAGTTCGTCGTACGTGGCCGGAACGGAAAAGCCCTCTGCGCGGACGCGGGAGACCGGCGCCACATCAGTCTCGAACAGTGCTCGCAGACGTTCGTGTCCACTCGGGCCCGTGTAACCGGAGTTCCACCACAGTTGGCTCGCCTTTCCGTGGAGCTCACGGTGGTCGGCCGTTCGCACCGATTCGTGGATGAGCATCGTGTGGTGCTGGAAGTGCCGCTCTCCGAGCCCGTTCTCCTCCCGGTACAGCTTCATGGCGGCGGTGAGGACGAACATGTCCAGGGCCTGCTGCAGGGCGGTGGTGTCGTCCTCCGAGGTCAGCAGGATGTCTCGGACGTGCGCCTTCTCGTTGGAGTTGGCAAAGGTGCGTTCCGACGGAGGGATCGGCGAGTCGAGATCGTGGAAGTCCCGCACTCCCATGTAGCCGGACGGACGCGGCAGGGAGACGATGAAGTCCTTCGGGAAGATGTCCTGGGCGTCGCTCGGATCGATGAACACATTGGCGAAGGGAGTCGCCGTGTAGCCGACGTACTGGGCGCGCGGAAGGATTCCGAGGAGCTCCGAAATCTTGTCGTTGATCGCGGTGCGCTCCGCGTTGGGCCGGTCGGGGCCGGCGGTGTTGACCGAGGCTTCGTCGGATTCGTCGTCGATGATCAGGACGGGAATCTGGTCCAACGGAGTCTTGATCTTGTTGAGGTCCTTCACCAGTTTCGCGAGGACGGTCTTGTTCTTCTTGACCACCATCAGTCGAGCGGACGAGCGATGGAGATTGTGGGGGTCGAAGAGGTCGAGGGCCGGCTCCTGCTTCTCGAACTCCAGGGCGACGATCCCCTGCAGAAGGCTCTTGTAGTCGTCGTTCCTCGTCGTCATGCGGACGATGTCGAACCCACCCAGGGCCGAGGGGAGCCCGCCGTGCGAGAGGAACTTTCCCTTCGACCAGGCGGGGTCGTCGGCGTAGTCGGACTCGTATTCGGCCGCGCCGCGGAGGATGTTCTCGCGTCCGACGAGTTCCATGTCGAGGCGCCGCTGGGTCTGGGCACGCAGCAGATTCAGCGTGCCTCCGAGAACAATGACGAGGCGGTAGCCCGCGTCCATCGCCTTCGCGATGACTCCGGTGAAGTTGGCCGTCTTTCCGGACTGCACGTGCCCGACGACCAGCCCCTTGGCCTGATAGGCCGTCGGGGACGCGGGATCGGCCAACCGCTCGACGACCCGGTCGGTGGCAGTGTCCAGTCCGGCGACCGCAGTCTCGGACCAACCCTTCTCGGCAAGGAGCCGCCGGTAAGCCGGCCAGTACCAGCTGCGTCCCTGCTGGGACTGCGGGGTGTACCACGGGGTGAACTCGTCGCTGATGACGACGGGGCCCGCTTCCTTGGGCACGGGAATGAGCGAGTTGAGCAGCTTTCGGGTGTCCTCGGACAGAGCGAGGAGGTTCAGAACCTCCGCCCGCCGTTCTTCCGTGCGTGCCGGGGCGGTCGCCCACGACGGATTCTCGGCGTAGTCCCACTGTGTGAGGCGCTTGCGCCACAGCTCCACGAGCTGATGGGTGGAGTGGGCGGTGCTCAGTACGGCCCGGAAGTCCGTCTCCTCGGCCAGGCTCTCCGCGTGCGGCCCCTCGTCCTCGGCCTGGTAGGCGAGGGCGCGCAGAAGATTCTTCGGACGGGTGTCCATGCCGGCCAGCGCGGACGTGTGCAGTGTGAGCCTGAGCGACTCGTGCGGGGTCATTGGTGATTCCTCGGGCGTCAGGGGAGCGAGATGTCGGTGAGGGCGGACGGCGCCCCGGCGGAAGGGGGTAGACCTGTCACGTCGACGGTGTAGGTGATGTCGCTTATGCGGTCGCGCATTTCCGGTGGAACGGCCGACTCGTCCAGGCGCGGCACTGTGCCGTCCACGAGAAGAGGCACGACCGCGGAACGCAGGCGCCACCGCTCGTCGTCAGGGATGTCCGGTCGCCACCCGGACACGAAGAGTTTGTGGTCGAGGAGATCGACCAGAGACGGCGCATGCTCGGAGACCCTGCGGCGAACGGTACGCGCACAGTCGGACAGGGTTCTGCCATGACCGCCCCCGCGCGTGAGCTGTATGGAGACCAGCCAGAGGTCCCTGTCGGGCGCCGGGCTCAGTTGACCGATTCCGTGAACGATGTGTCGTCGACGTTCGGAGGAGGTGGTCTTCACCTCGACGTCGACCTCGGGAAGTCCGAAGTCGTGTTCCTCGCCCTCGGGGCCGATCCACGAGTCCACAGCCGTCGACCAGCCGTGAGCCGCCGCCACCGAGCCGAGGACGGCAAGCTCTCCCATGAGACCGATGCGCTTCGCGGCGCCGATGTCCCGGGAGCGGCCCAGGAGGGCGCTCCACGCGCGCACCGTCTCTGAGAACGCCTGCTCCAGGGTTCGGTCGTGGGTGATGATGCGGTCGGCGATCGCGTTCAGGAGGTCGTGGAAGTCGCGGAGGAGCGGTTCCTGCGTGGTCCTGATGCGGGCCATGCGCATGCCGTGTGCGGCGATGGTGTCGATGAGGACGGACGGCAGTGGCGAGGTGGGCGGGCGGTGTCGCCCGGTGAGCTCGACGTGCAGGGCGATGCCCTGGCCGCCGTCCCCCACGACGTAGGTGACCTCGGGGTGGGACCCGGGTGGGGACAGCTTGTAGGTGGTCGCCTGTCGGGCGCCGAGGTAGTGCTCCACCGCGGTCCACCGCACATGGGTGTCGGGCGTCGTCACTGTTCGCTCCCACGGAGTTCCGCCCTGACCGCCGAGACAAGGATCGACTGCCACAGCTGCAGGTTGTCCCTCTCGCGACTCCCGCTGTACTCCTTCTCGAAGGTCTGGTGCAGCAGGAGGTAGAACATGGCCTTCACCAGTGGGGCGTCGTGAAGGTCGCGTGCCTTCCCCCCGAGGATCGCGTCACGGTAGTGGTCGTTGAGAACGATGGTCCGGTGCTCCCGATCGATGTCGAAGAGCACCTCGTTCCCGAGGCGGCGCCATTCGACGGAGATGGGGGTCTCGTGGGGAAGGGTCGGCGATTCCTCGACGATCGTGTCGCGCAGTGCGGGCGCGAACCCCTCACCGGCCGCGATCACTGCCCTGCGCGTGGTTCCCGCACGCTTTCGGGCATCTCTGTACGCCGTGTCCGCTGCGGCCAGGTAGTCGAGGAACGTGGGAACGGTGTCTCCCTCGGCCGCACCCTCGGTCGCCATCTCCAGTGCCGCGCTGAATTCCGGTGACGTCTCGACTCCGGACTTCTTGACGGTGAGGCGGAACACGTCACCCGCACCGTCCGGGAGGTCGACGGCCACGCGGGCCAAGGAGAGGTGCTGTTCGGGCTGCCGGAAATTGTTCCACCCGCCGGCCTGCACGAGGCGGTCGTGGCGGTAGAAGAAGAAGCCCTGGCGGTCGAGGACCGAGCCGATCGCCTTGTACTCGTCGAGGTTGGACTTCGGAGTCCAGACGTGGGCCGTGAGACCGATGTCGCCGACTCCCGGCAGAGAGGTGGTGAACAACCGCGGATAGCCGGGTGCCCCCGACACCGGGTAGCCGAAGGGGTCCAACGGCTCCACACCGAAGTTCATGTACACCGAACCCGTACGGACGTCCTCGACCGCGATGGTGATGTTGAAGTCCTCGCGTGCGAGGAAGCGGTGCAGGTGGAGGCCCAGATGGAGTCCCAGTTTGTTGATGGTGCGCTGAAGGTAGCGGTCCGTCTGCCCGCCGCCCCCGTGCTTCGGGAAGTCCTTGACCCCGTCCCAGCGGACGACGGTGCCCTGCCATGTGATGGGCCGACCGTCGTCGTAGCGGTCGATAAGGGTCTGGGCGTAGTCGGGGGTGACGATGTC
Organism: Streptomyces sp. NPDC055815; assembly: GCF_053616475.1. NCBI lineage: Bacteria > Bacillati > Actinomycetota > Actinomycetes > Kitasatosporales > Streptomycetaceae > Streptomyces > Streptomyces sp. NPDC055815. The sequence goes on from NZ_JBSHDU010000032.1 coordinate 31,202, forward strand.
GCACTGGAAGCCGGAGACCGCCCGTTCCATGAGCCAGCGACGGCCCACCGCCCGGGTGCGCTTGGTGGTGCTGACCACTGTCACGGCCGATGCGTGGCTGAGGGAGGCCGACTTGAGACCGGTACCGAACATCCCGAGTGCGTCGGGTGCGTAGTCGCGGCGACCGCCGACGGTCATCGCGACATCAAGCTCCTCTTCGGTCATGCCTCGACCGTCGTCCACCACGAGAAGGCTCACCAACTGGTCGCCGTCGCGGAGGAAATGAATGACGACGTCCTTGGCGCCGGCGTCGATCGAATTGTCGACGAGGTCGGCGACGGCCACCTCGAACCCGTATCCCTGACTGCTCAGCGCTTCCATGTATCGCGAGTCGGGAGGGAGCACCTTGCTCCCGGCGACTGGAACGTCGAACTGCCAGTCCTGAGTCATGGGCTTGCCTCGAGTTGTCGATGTTGAGGACGGGTCGAACAGTGACGGTAGACCACCGGTCCGACTGTCGGGCAATGCTCTCGGGTCTTCACGGAGGGCTCCCACGGCCCAGGGGTCCGGCGGCTGGCCGACCTCAGTGTCGATTCCGCTCGGCGCTCTCGGCCTTCGCACCGATCACGACGCGCGCGATCGCGCGTTCGTCCTCGTGCTCCCAGAAGCGGAGCACCGTCCACCCTTGGGCTTCCAGGTGCTCGGTCGTCTCGCGATCCCTGGCCATGTTCTTGTCGAGCTTGGCCCGCCACCACTCCGCGTTGGCCTTCGGCTGCGTGGCGTGCTGGGGGCAGCCGTGCCAGAAGCAGCCGTCGAGGAAGACGGCGATCTTGGCCGGGCCGAAGACGATGTCGATCGTGCGGCGGGGCATGCCCGGGACGGGGACGTTGACGCGGTAGCGCAGGCCCGAGGCGTGCAGGAGGCGGCGTACCGCCAGCTCCTGAGCGGTGTCGCGGGAGCCCTGGCGGCTCATGCGGGCCGATACGGCGGGGGAGGACGGAACGGCTTCGGACACACTTGCATTCTGCCGGACAGCCGGATGCGTCACTCCGCCCCGTGGCACTCCCCGTAAGTCCTCCCCGAGCCGCACCAGCAGGCCGCGGAGCGGGCTGGGGGCCAGGGTGTTGCTCGGGCTCGGGCTGCCAGGGTGGTGGCGTATTGGGGGAGGAGGTCGGCGTTGGAGGGTGGGGTGGATTCCGAGGCGGCGAAGGCTTCGTAGGAGGGGACCGTGGCGCGGACGATGCCCAGGTTCGGGGTGCCGGCGGCGGACAGTTCGCGGAGGGACGCTTCGATGTCCGTCAGGTGGGCCCGGTACGTGGGGTACTCCGCTTCCAGTTCCGGATAGGCCACCAGGAGTTCGTCCAGTTCCGGTTCCGGCCAGTGGAGGACCGCCACCGGGAACGGGCGCGAGAGGGCCGTGCGGTACGTGCCCAGTTCCGAGCGGAGGCGGGTGATCTCCGCCCGGAGCTCCGCCGGGTCCGAGGAGCCCAGTGACCACAGGCGCTTCGGGTCGTGGAGTTCGTCCAGGGCGACTGTGCCCGTGTGGAGGTGGTCCGCCTGCTCGTCCCAGGCGTCGTGGTCCCGAGCCAGCATGCGGCGGATTCGGTGGCGGGTGATCAGGAGCGACTGGGTGGCGTGGGGGAGGTCTTCCGGGCCCGCCAGGAGGGTTGCCGCTTCCGTCAGGGTGGATTCCGCTGCTTCCAGTTCGTCGTGGGCTTCCAGTGTTTCCGCTGTGATCTGCCAGGGCGCCGCGTCCGCCGGCTTCGCGCGCCGCACGCCCTCGATGATCGCCCGCGCCTCCGCCTCGTGGCCGTACTCCCACAGGTTCGCCGCCTTCAGCGCCCTGATCAGGTGCGGGTTCGCCGGCTCCCCCGTGAGGAGCTCGTCGTACAGGGCCGTCGCGCCCTCGCGGTCTCCCGCCAGTTCCCGGTGGGCCGCGGCCTGGAGGTACAGGGGCTCCCGGTCTCCCGGGTACTGCGCTGCCGTGCGCAGCAGACGCTCGGCTTCGGTGGTGTGGGCGGCAGGCGTGTCGGGGCGCATGCCCTCCACCGTACTGCTGTACGGGCCTGGAGAGTTGGCGCCTCAGCGCTTATCGTGCCCCGCGTGCGGGCCAGGGTGCGGGAGCGGGTGCCGGTCGTCGTCCAGACGGGAGGACGATCTCGTACGAGCGCCCGCGCGCTGTGGCTGGCCGCCGAGACCGTCGTCACCTGCGGGGTTCTCGTCCTGCTTCTTGTCGTCCATCAGCTCTGGTGGACCAACCGGGAGGCCCGCGCCGAGGCGCTCGACCAGGTGCGCGTCCTGGAGCGGGAGTGGGACATCTCTCCCCCTGGTGCCGATGTCGTGCCTGGTGCGGATGCGGATGCGGATGTTGTGCCTGATGTGTCGGAGGCTGTGCCTGGTCCGGCTGATGCGTCCCTTGCAGGTGAGGCGTCGGCGCCCTCTTCCTCGCCCGCCGTCGATCGTTCCCGGACCGCCCCCGCCCTCTCCTCCGCCTTCGCCGTTCTTCGTATCCCCCGGCTCGGGCTCACCGTCCCCGTCGCCGAAGGCGTCTCCAAGCGGTCCGTTCTCGACAAGGGGTACGCCGGGCACTACCCCGGTACCGGTGAGCCCGGGCGTGTCGGGAACTTCGCTCTCGCCGGGCATCGGAACACGCATGGTGAGCCGTTTCGGTACATCAATCGGCTCGGAGCCGGGGATCAGATCTTCTTGCGTACGCGTGCGCGTACCTACGTCTATCGCGTCGATCTCGTGCTGGGCTCCACCTCTCCCCGTGACGTCGGGGTCATTCGCGCCGTGCCCCGGTCCCTCGTCAAGCCCTCCTACGGGTACTCCGCCCCCGGTGCCTATCTCACCCTCACCACCTGCACCCCCGAGTTCAGCAGTACCTACCGGCTCGTCGTCTGGGCGAAGCTCGTCTCCGCCGGGTGATCAGTCACGGCCCAGTACGAGCGTCAGCACCCCGCCCGTGAGTGCCAGGGCAGCCGAGACCAGGAGCGCCGTGTCCGGGCCCGTCGTCACCAGGGCCAGCGTCAGGGCGACCCCCGCCGAGGAGCCGATGTAGCGGGCCGTGTTGTTGGCGCCCGAGCCCATCGCCGCCCGCTCCGGCGGCACCGAGTCCACCGCGAGCCGGGGCAGCGCCGCGTTCAGGAGGCCGCTGCCCGCGCCCGCCACCACGAGGCCGGGGAGGAGGCGGGGCCAGGGGCCTTCGAGGCTGCCCAGGAGGGCCAGGATGCCCGCGGCCGACAGCGTGAAGCCCACGGCCAGTTGGTACGTGGCCGAGAGCCGGCCCGCGAGGCGGCGGGCCTGGAGCGCCGCCACGAACGCCGTGCCCGACCAGAGGAGGAACAGCCACGCCGAGGCGAGGGGTGACATGCCCGCCCCGACTTGCAGGAGCGCCGGCACCACGCTGAACAGGCCGATCACCGCCAGGCCCGTGAACAGCGCCCCCAGCGTCGACGCCAGGAACGCCCGCCTCCGCAGCAGCGCCAGGTCGATCATGGGCGTCCGGCGCCGGTGCTCCACCAGCACGAACAGCGCCGTCAGCGCGGCGGAACCCACCAGCAGGACGCCCACCGGGGGTCGCAGCCAGCCGTCCCGGCCGAGGGTCAGGGCGGTGAGCAGCGCCGTCAGGGCCAGGCCGAGGGTCAGGGCTCCCGCCACGTCCGGGCGGGGTGATTCCGTGGGTGTCGCGTCCTTCGCCAGCGTTCGCGTTCCCGTCCCCGCGATCACCAGCGCCGCCGCGCCCAGTGTCCCGTACGCCAGCCGCCAGTCCGCCAGGCTCAGTGCGCCCGCGAGGAGGGGGCCGAGGGCGATGCCGCCGCTGACGGACGCGCCCCAGATGCCGGTGGCCCTGATCCGGTCCCGGCCCGCCGGGTACGCGTGGGCGAGCAGGCCCAGGCTGCCCGCCAGGACGGCCGCGCTCGCCGCGCCCTGCGCGATCCGCGCCGCGGTGAAGGTGAGCGTCGAGCCGGCGAAGGCGCCGAGCGCCGTGGTGAGGCCGAGCGTGAGCGTGCCCAGGAGGAAGATCCGGCGCCGTCCGTGGGAGTCCGCGAGGCTGCCGGCCACCAGGAGCAGGACGGCGAGGCCGAGCGGGGTGCCGTTGAGCAGCCAGGCCTGCGCCGAGGCCGGGGTTCCGAAGGCGGCGGCCATGTCCGGGAGCGTCAGCATCGGGGCCGTGTAGTTCATCAGGGCCACCGCGGTGGCGGCGGCCGTGACGGCGAGGGTCGCCCGGGGGCGGCCGGTCCGGGTGGGGGACCCGCGCCGGGTCGTGGTGGCGAGCTGGGGCATGGCAGGACCTCCACCCGTCGTCGGTTCGATGAATGAACTCACGGTACCAGGTCGGTTCGTTCAATGAACCCGCTGTCGTACGATGGGGGGCATGGCTCTCGGCAAGGACTACGCCCAGCAGCAGTGCTCCATCGCCCGCTCACTGGAGGTCATCGGCGAGCGCTGGACCCTGCTCGTCGTCCGCGACGCCTTCTACGGCGTCCGGCGCTACAACGACTTCCTCGTTCACCTCGGCGCCCCCCGCGCCGTCCTCGCCGCCCGCCTCCAGGCCCTCGTCGAGGCCGGCGTGCTCGACCGGCGGCGCTACCAGGACTCGCCCCCGCGAGACGAGTACGTGCTCACCGAACGCGGCCTCGCCCTCTGGCCCGTCCTGCGCGCCCTCGGCACCTGGGGCCGGGGCGAGGCCCCCGGAGCCGTACCGCTGCGCCACTTCCACCACGCCGACTGCGGCACCGAACTCGATCCGTACGATGCCTGCGCCTCCTGCCACGTCGTCGTACCGCTCGCCGACATCGAGATGCGGCCCGGCGCCGGGCTCGACCCCGACCCCGCCGATCCCGTCAGCCGCGCCTTCCTCCGGCCCCGCCGCCTCCTCGTTCCCCTGGAGCACGTGAATTCCTGAGCAGGTGACGCGCCTCGCGGGAACTTCCGCGCCTCCCCGTGCGTCCTCACCCTGAGACAGCGGTGACGAGGAGGAGGTGACGGCATGACGATCAGAACCCTGGTGCTGCGTCTCGTCGCGCCCCTGTTCTTCCTGCTCGCCCTCGCCGACCTGCTCCTCTCCGACGGCGCGGGCCTCTCCGCCGCCGTCGCCCTCGCCGCGACCGGCGTCGTCTGCGCCCTCTTCGGAGCCCGTACGGCCCCGGCCGTGCCGCCCACCGCCGTCCGCACCGCCATACGCGACCGCGAGCGGCGCACCGCCTTCCTGCCCCAGCGCGACCCCGACGCCGCCGGGCGCCGCAGACCCCGCGCTCCCGGCCGTCCCCTCCCGACGGCCGCGTAGGGAGCCTGTACAGCACGTTCACGCACCTCTCGCGGATCCGTCATGCCGAAATCCCGCACCCCCGGCACGACGAGACCCCCACGGAGGGCTCCCTTGAACGTCTTCGCTTCCCTGGTCGAGCGGCTCGCCGACCTGCTCCAGCCGCTCTTCACCACCACCGCCACGGCCGCCGCGATCGTCCTCTTCACCCTGCTCGTACGGCTCGCGATCCACCCGCTCTCCCGGGCCGCCGCCCGCGGCCAGAAGGCCCGCACCCGGCTCGCCCCGCAGCTCGCCGAGCTGCGCAAGAAGCACGCCAAGAACCCCGACCGGCTCCAGAAGGCGATCATGGAGCTGCACGCGAAGGAGAAGGTCTCGCCGCTCGCCGGCTGCCTGCCGAGCCTGCTCCAGGCGCCCGCGTTCTTCCTGATGTTCCACCTCTTCTCCAGCGGGCGGATGACCGGGCACAGCCTCTTCGCCGCCCCGCTCGGCGACCACTACGCCGACGCCCTCGCCCACGGCGGCGTCTTCGGCCCCGCCGGCCTGGTCTACCTCGTGCTCTTCGCGATCGTCGGCTGCGTCGCCACGTACAACTACCTCCGGGCCAAGCGGCAGCCGGTCGCGGTCGCCGTCGAGCCCGGCCAGCCGGGCGCGGGAGTGGCCGCGGGCCTCGCCCGGTTCATGCCGCTGCTCTCCTTCGCGACCCTGATCTCGGTCGCCGTCGTGCCGCTGGCCGCCGCGCTCTACATCGTCACGAGCACCACCTGGACGGCCGTCGAGCGGGCCTTCCTCTACCGGGACATGCCTCAGGCGGCCCTGGTTACTCCCGCGTAAGGGTCCAGTGTGTGAACGGGGTCTTGCAGACTGACCCTTTTGCTTGGAGGATCGACCAATCCTCCGATGGCCGCACTCCATCGGCCGGGGCACCCTCAGGGCCCTTCCCGGGCCCACCTCGACCACAGGGAGAAGACCATGAAGCTGCTGCGTGTCGGGCCGCCGGGAGCCGAGCGTCCCGCCCTGCTCGACCAGGACGGAACGCTCCGCGACCTGTCCGCCCTCGTCGACGACATCGACGGCAGTCTGCTCGCCGACGCCTCCGCCCTCGACCGCATCCGCGGCGCCGCGGCCGCCGGCGTGCTGCCCGCGCTCGACGCCACCGGTCTGCGCGTCGGCCCGCCGGTCGGGCGGATCGGCAAGGTCGTGTGCATCGGGCTGAACTACCACGGGCACGCCACCGAGACCGGTCAGGCCACCCCCGCCGAGCCCGTCGTCTTCCTCAAGGCCGCCGACACCGTCGTCGGTCCGGACGACACCGTGCTCGTACCGCGCGGCTCCGTGAAGACCGACTGGGAGGTCGAGCTCGCGATCGTCATCGGCCGCACCGCCCGCTACCTGGAGACCGACGAGGAGGCCCTCGCGCACATCGCCGGGTACGCGGTCGCCCACGACGTCTCCGAGCGCGAGTTCCAGATCGAGCGCGGCGGCACCTGGGACAAGGGCAAGAACTGCGAGACCTTCAACCCGCTCGGCCCCTGGCTGGTCACCGCCGACGAGGTGCCCGACCCGCAGGACCTCGGTCTGAAGCTCTGGGTCAACGGCGAGCTCAAGCAGGACGGCCACACCTCGGACCAGATCTTCCCGGTCGCGGAAGTCGTCCGGTACGTCAGCCGGTTCATGACCCTCTACCCGGGCGACATCGTCAACACCGGTACGCCCGCGGGCGTCGCCATGGGCCAGCCGGAACCCAAGCCGTACCTGCGCCCCGGTGACGTGGTCGAGCTGGAGGTCGAGGGCCTCGGCCGGCAGCGCCAGGAGCTCAAGGGCGCCTGAGCCGTACGGGCCTGACGCATGCGTACGAAAGGGGCGACGTTCCGCGTGGAGCGTCGCCATTTTCGTACCCTTTTTGCATATTGCCCGATATGGAGAAAATCACACCGGAGCGGAGGCGTGACCGGCGCCGCCTCGCTCTCATCGCCGCGTCCACGGTCGGGGCCACCGCCCTCGTCGGCGCGCTCGCCGTCACCGGCCACGCCGACCCGCTGCCCGGTGACCTCGGTCCCTGCAAGCCGGGCAACTGCCCCACGAAGTACCCCGCCGACAACGGCAGCGGCGCCGTCACCCGCCGGGACGACAACATCAACGTCTTCGTCGGCGGCGACTTCCTCGTCCGCGAGGCCGCGGCCGAGGCCGAGGGCAAGATCGTCGTCCTCGGCGACTTCGACCAGCGGAAGAGGCCCGGCTTCTCCGGCGTCTACAACGTCGGCGTCGCCGGCGTCGGCTCACGCGTCCCGCCCTCGGACGGCACCGACTTCCTCACCGTCGGCCAGAACCTGACGGTCGCCGACCGGCAGAGCCTGCTGGCCGAGGAGGGCGCGGTCCACGGCGTCGTACGGTACGGGGGCACCGTCTCCGGCACGGTGCGCCCGGTCCCGTTCCACGACACCGCGGCCGCCGAGCCGTACCAGGCGCTCCGCGGGCAGCTCACCGACGCGAGCCGGTGCTACGCGTACGTGAACGGGGCCTCCCGCACCCCCACCGGAACGGCCTCCAACAACAGCACCGAGACCGTCTTCACGGGTGACGGCACGTCGGCGCTCCAGGTCTTCAACGTCGACTTCGACCTGGAGTCCACGACCGGCCGCCAGCAGGGCATCCGCTTCACCCGGATCCCCGCCGGCGCGACGGTCCTCGTCAACGTCCTCGGCGCCCACCGCACCGTCGACTCGTACATCAACCAGCTGCCGGACGGCCTGCGCGAGCGGGTCCTGTGGAACTTCCCCGACGCCACGAAGGTCACTTTCGAGGGCACGGCCCAATTCGCGGGCAGCGTGCTCATCGGCAACCCGGACAGTACGACCACGGTGACGATGCCCGGCATGAACGGCCGCTTCTTCACCACCGGCGACCTGACCCACACGTCGCAGATCGACGGGGCCCGGGGGCAGGAGTTCCACGCCTATCCGTTCAACGGTGACCTGCCGTCGTGCACGGACCCGACGCCGACGCCGACTCCCACTCCGACGGATCCGACGCCGACCCCTACTGACCCGACGCCGACCCCTACTGACCCGACTCCCACTCCGACGGATCCGACGCCGACCCCTACTGACCCGACTCCCACTCCGACGGATCCGACGCCGACCCCTACGGATCCCACGCCTACGCCGACCGATCCGACCCCCACGCCGACCGATCCGACCCCTACTCCGACCCCGACGGACCCCACGCCCACCCCCAGGCCCACCCCCACCCACACCGACCACACGAGCGGCGGGTGGACGACCGGTGGTTCGGGCAACGGTGGCGGTGACTCCGGTGGGCACGGCGATTCCGGAGGCAATCACGGCCCCCACGGTCCCGACGGTCCCGACGGCGCACTCCCCGACACCGGTGCCGGTACCGGGAAGATCGTCATGGGTGCCGGCGCGGTCGTCCTCTCCCTCGGGGGCGGCGCGCTGGTGTTCCTCAGCCGTCGGCGGAGGGGTGGGGTGAGCTGAGCGGTTGCTGCACGGAGACCACGCGGCCCTCGCGGGCCGAGGTCCGAGCCGCCTCCAGGACGTCGAGGGCGGCGGCCGCCTCGTGCGCGGTGACCGGGTTCGCGCCGGTCCCGCGCACTGCGGCGGCGACGGCCGCGTAGTACGCCGGGTAGTCGCCGGGCAGCGACTCCACCGGGGTGCCGCCGCCCGTCAGCGGAGACTCCCCGGCCCCGATCCGGCCCCAGAGCCCCTCGGGCTCGGCGCCCCAGACCCTGCCGGGCTCCGGCCGCAGGCCCGCGCGCAGGTCGGCCTCCTGGGGGTCGAGCCCGTACTTCACGAAGCCCGCGCGCTGCCCGAGCACCCGGAAGCGGGGCCCGAGCTGGGCGGTGGTGGCGCTCACGTACAGATGGGAGCGGACCCCGTTCGCGTGGGTGAGCGCGAGGAACGTGTCGTCGTCGGCCTCGGCGGCCGGCCGGCGCACGTCCGACTCGGCGTACACCGAGACGACCGGGCCGAAGAGCACGAGGGCCTGGTCGACGACGTGGCTGCCCAGGTCGTACAGGAGCCCGCCGATCTCCTCGGGTGCGCCGGACTCGCGCCAGCCGCCCTTGAGCTGCGGCCGCCAGCGCTCGAAGCGGGACTCAAAACGCTGGACCTCGCCGAGCGCGCCCTCGTCGAGGAGCCGGCGCAGGGTGCGGAAGTCGCTGTCCCAGCGGCGGTTCTGGAAGACCGAGAGCAGCAGGCCGCGCTCCTCGGCGAGGGCGGCGAGCGCGCGGGCCTCGGCGGCGGTCCCGGCCAGCGGCTTGTCGACGACGACCGGGAGGCCGGCCTCCAGGGCGGCCGTGGCGACGGCGACGTGCGTCTTGTTGGGGGAGGCGACGACGACCAGGTCCAGTTCCTCCGCGCCCTGCTCCCACAGCTCCTCGGGGCGGGCGGCGACCCGGACGCCGGGGTGGGCGGCGCGGGCCTCGGCGGCCCGCTCGGGGTTGCCGGTGGTGACGGCGGCGAGGACGAGGTCCTCGGAGGCGGCGATCAGGGGGGCGTGGAAGACGGAGCCCGCGAGGCCGTAGCCGACGAGTCCGACGCGGAGCGGGGTGGTCATGGCTTCCACTTAAGCAACGCCGTTGCCAAAGTGCAAGCGACGGCCACAATGGGGGAGTGAGAAAAGAGAACGTGTACGTGCCGGCAGCGCGCAGCCAGAACGCGGCGCTCGTGCTCGACCTGCTGCGCACGGCGGGGGAGCACGGGATCAGCCGTCTGGAGCTGGCCGAGCGGACCGGGCTCACCCCGCAGGCCGTCAGCAAGATCACCGCGCGGCTCCGGTCGGAGGGCCTCGCCGCGGAGGCCGGCCACCGTGCCTCGACGGGTGGCAAGCCCCGTACCGTCCTGCGCCTGGTGCCCTCCGCCACGCACGCCGTCGGGGTCCATCTCGACCGCGACGAGCTGACGGCCCTCCTGACCGACCTCGCGGGCACGGTCCTTGAGGTACGCCGCCGCGCGGTGGACCTGGGCGCGGGGGCGGGGCCGGTCCTGGACGCGGTGACGGAGGAGGTACGAGGCCTGCTCGGTGCCGCCCCCTCCCACGGCACCGTCCTCGGCGTCGGCGTCGCCATGCCCGGCCCCCTCGACCACCGGGCCGGGGTCCCCGGCCGCGTCACCGGCTTCCCCGAGTGGGCCGGGCATCCCGTACGGGACGAGCTGGCCGGGCGCCTCGGGCTGCCCGTCGTCCTCGACAAGGACACCAACGCCGCCGCCCTCGGCCTCGCCCTGCGCCCCGCGGCCCCCGGCTCCTTCGCCTACGTCCACCTCGGTACGGGGCTCGGCGCCGGCCTCGTCCTCGGCGGCGCGCCCCTGCGCGGGGACAGGACGGGGGCGGGCGAGCTCGGGCACCAGACCGTCCAGCTCGACGGACCGCCGTGCGGCTGCGGCGGGCGCGGCTGCCTGGAGGTCCTGTGCCTGGCGGCCGTCGCGCGCGGCGAACTCGCCGAGGCCGCGCGGATCCTGGGCACGGGCGCGGCCAACCTCGTCCGGCTCCTCGACATCGACCAGGTCCTCCTGGGCGGCCGGGTGGTGCTCGCCGCGCCGGAGGTCTTCGCGGAGGGGGTACGGGAGGTGCTGGGCGGCCTCGGCCTGACGGCCCCGGTGGGCCTCGCGACGGGGCGGGACGCGGTGGCGGAGGGCGCGGCGTGGCTGACCCTGGCACCGGTCTTCGGGAAGTAGCGGTCCACCGGTCTTCGGAGACCAGCAGTCCACCAGTCTTCGGAAACCAGCACTCCTCCGATCATCGGAAGGTAGGCCGATCAGGCGGATCTGCCCGCCCCAACGGACCTCCCCCCGGTGTCGCTGCCCCAGCCACCCCTCCCCCCATGGCAGCGTCACCGCCGTCCCCATGTCTGCGAGCAGTAAGGCCCCGCCCATGGCCCCCGCCCCCCTGCGTCTGTGCGGCGTCCGCACCGCGACCGTGGCCGCCGCAGCGGCGGCGGCCACGGTGGCCATCGCCGCCCCGGTCCCCGCCGCCCCCGCCCCCGACCCGCCCGCCCCCTCCTGCGGGACCCCCGCCGACGGCGGCTTCCCGTTGGACACCCGGATCCACGGAGGGCCGGCCGGCTATCCGGCGGGCGGCCCGTTCCAGGCCTGGAAGCTCGACCTCACCAACACCACCGACGCGCCTTGCTCGGGCATCCACCCGGTGCTCGTCCTCACCGACCGGGACCGGGCCCTGCGCCCGGAGCAGATCCGGTTCGAGTTCTACGACGCCGGGTCGGCGCGCTGGCACCCGGTGGCCTTCGAGGTGACCGACGAGGCCGAGAACGTGGGCGCGTTCACCGGCTTCGGCGGCTTCGCGGTGCCCGCGGGCCGGACCCTCACCGTCCCCGTACGCCTGACGTTCGAGGCGGAGACGGCACCCGACGAGGTCGTCGTCAACGCGGCCGTCGTGCAGCGCCAGGGCGAGGACGGCGACTGGGTCGGCGAGTCCGGCGACTACCGCCTGACCGTGGGCCCCGCCGCGCCCGGCACCCCCACCGCACCTGACAGACCCGCCCCCGCCGCCCCCTCGGCACCCCCGGCGAAGACGGCTCGCCCGCCGGCCCCGACCGCACCCGCCATCAGTAGCGACGAACTGGCCGGTACGGGGCGGGAGTCGGAGGCGTACGAACGGGTCCTCGCCCCGCTCGCCGCGGGCCTCGTCCTGCTCGGCGTCCTCCTGCTCCGGGCCGCCCGGCGCCGCCGGCACCGCTGAGTCATGCTCCGTACACCTTCCTGTTCATCACCGTCTGCGACGATCCCCTGATGAACTACCAGACCAGCCCCGGCGCCCCCGTCCGTTCCGGCATCCCCGAGCACGGCCGCGTCCCCAAGTACTACGCCGTCAAGGCGAAGATCGCCCTGATGGTCGACGAGTTGGGGGAGGGCGGGCTGCTGCCCACCGAGCGCGATCTCGCCGTCCGGTACGAGGTGTCCCGCGAGACCGTCCGGCAGGCCCTGCGTGAACTCCTCCTGGAGGGGCGGCTGCGCCGCCAGGGCCGGGGCACGGTCGTCGCGGGCCCCAAGCTGGAGCAGCCCCTCTCGCTCGCCAGCTACACGGAGGGCGTGCGCAAGCAGGGCCGCCGCCCCGGCCGCAGCCTGATCTCGCTCGACCGCTTCCCCTGCCCCGAGGCGCTCGCCCCCGAGGTCGGCGTCGAACGCGGCGAGCCCGTCTGGCACATGGAGCGCGTGCTCCTCGCCGACGACGAGCGGGTCGGCCTGGAGAGCACGTACGTCTCCGAGGCCCGCGCCCCGCGCCTGGACACCGAGTTCGACCCGGACTCCTCCTTCTACGCCTACCTCCACGACCGGCTCGGCATCTCGTTCGGCGACGCCGACGAGCGCATCGAGACCGTCCTCGCCACCCCGCGCGAGGCCCTGCTCATCGGCACGCCGCCCGCCCTGCCGATGCTGCTGCTCCACCGTGTCTCCCGGGACACCTCGGGGCAGCCCCTGGAGCGGGTCCGCACGCTCTACCGGGGGGACAGGTTCAGCTTCACCACCCATCTGGGGCAGCAGGGCTGACGACGCGACCCCCGGGACCGGACCCGGATGAGGTAACGGAACGATAACGGGTCTGGTCCAAGCTTGTCGGTCCGTTCACCGTCCCGTCGCCCGCCGGATCCGTCCGGTCCACCCGATCCCGCGACCGTCGTCGTCATGAAGGTGATCGTCGTAGGAGCCGGCGTGGTGGGAACCATGCACGCCTGGCACGCAGTGGAACGCGGCCATGAGGTCGTACACATCGAGCGCGAGGCCGAGGCCCGCGGGGCGTCGCTCCGCAACTTCGGCCAGATCTGGGTGAGCGGACGGGCCGGCGGGGAGGAGCTCGACACCGCCCTGCGCGCCCGCGAACTCTGGGAGGGCATCGGCGCCCGCGTCCCCGGCCTCGGCTTCCGGGCCATCGGCTCCCTCACCCCCGTGCGGAACGAGCTCGAACTCGCCGTCGCCGAGGCCGCCGTGGCCCGCCCCGACGCCGCCTCCCGCGGCTACAAGCTGCTCACGGCCGCCGAGGCCCGGACGGTCAACCCGGCCCTCCGGGGTGAGTTCGAGGCCGCCCTGTGGTGCGAGCGGGACGCGGCCGTCGAACCGCGCCTCGCCCAGCTCGCCCTCCGCGAGGCCCTCCTCGCCACCGGCAGGTACACGTTCCTGCCGAACCGCGAGGTCCGGGACGTCGTCGGCGAGAACGGGGTCCGCGACGACCGCGGCGAGGTCCACACCGGCGACGCCGTCGTCCTGTGCACCGGCGCCTGGCTCTCCGGCCTCGTCCGCGAGGTCGCCGGCGAGATACCCGTCCGCCGCGTCCGGCTCCAGATGATGCAGACCGACCCCCTCGGCGAGCCGCTCACCACCTCCGTCGCCGACGCCGACTCCTTCCGCTACTACCCGGCCTACGCGTCCCCGGCCCTGGACGCCCTCAACGAGGGCCAGGCGCAGGACCCGACCGCCGCCGCCCACAAGATGCAGCTGCTCATGGTGCAGCGCCTCGACGGCGGACTGACCATCGGCGACACCCACGAGTACGAGCACCCCTTCGCCTTCGACACCCTCGAAGACCCCTACGAGCACCTCATCCGCGTCGTCGAGTCCCTCCTCGGCCGCCCGCTGCCGAAGATCCGGCGCCGCTGGGCCGGGGTGTACGCGCAGTGCGTCGACACCAGCCGGGTCGTGCACCGCCAGCGGGTCCGCGACGGCGTGTGGCTGGTGACCGGACCCGGCGGTCGCGGCATGACCTGCTCGCCCGCCATCGCCGAGAAGACCGCGAACGAACTGGGCTGGTGAACACCGTGAGCAAGCAGCTGACCGACATGAACCTCGTCGTCCTCGACATGGCCGGAACGACCGTCGCCGACGGCGGCCTCGTCGAGCAGGCCTTCACGGCCGCCGCCGAACGCCTCGGCGAAGACCCGGACACGATGATCGACTACGTCCGCGCCACCATGGGCGAGTCCAAGATCTCCGTCTTCCGCCACCTCTTCGGTGGCGACGAGGCCCGCGCCCAGGAGGCCAACGTCGCCTTCGAGGCGGCGTACGGAGAGCTGGTCGCCGACGGCAGGATCGCCCCGGTCCCGGGCGCGGCCGAGGCGATCGCCGCCTTCCGCGAAGAGGGCCGCGCGGTCGTCCTCACCACCGGTTTCGCCCGGGTCACCCAGGACGCCATCCTCGACGCCCTCGGCTGGCGGGACCTGGTCGAGCTGACCCTCTGCCCGGCCGACGCGGGCGGCCGGGGCCGCCCGTACCCGGACATGGTCCTCGCCGCCCTCCTCCGTACCGGAGTCGTGGACGACGTCCGCCAGATCGCGGTCGCCGGCGACACCTCGTACGACATGCTCAGCGGCGTCCGCTCCGGCGCAGGGATCGTCGCCGGCGTCCTCACCGGCGCGCACGACGAGACCGCGCTCAAGGAGCACGGCGCCACGCACGTCCTCGCCTCGGTCGCCGAACTCCCCGCACTGATACGGGCGTACGAGGAGCACGGGGCATGACCAGCGGCATCCGCTTCGACGGCGTCACCGTCACGTACGGGAGCAACACCGTCCTCGACTCCCTCGACCTGACCGTCGAGCCCGGCGAGGTCATGGCCCTCCTCGGGCCCTCCGGCTCCGGCAAGACGACCGCGCTCCGGGCCGTCGCCGGATTCGTCCGGCCGGCCTCCGGGCGGGTGCTCATCGGCGACCGCGACGTCACCGCGCTCCCGCCGTACAAGCGGGGCATCGGCATGGTCGTCCAGCAGTACGCCCTCTTCCCCCACCTCAGGGTGGACGCCAACGTCGCCTTCGGCCTCAAGGCCCAGAAGGTGCCGAAGGGCGAGATCCCGGGGCGGGTCGCCGAGGCCCTGGAGATGACGGGCATGGCGGCCTACGCCCAGCGCTACCCCCGGGAGCTCTCCGGCGGGCAGCAGCAGCGCGTCGCCATCGCCCGCGCGCTCGCCATCCGCCCGAACGTGCTCCTCCTCGACGAACCCCTCTCGGCGCTCGACGCCCAGCTGCGCTCCGGGATGCTCGCCGAACTGGCCCGGCTCCACCGCGAACTCCCGGACGTGTCGATCCTGTACGTCACCCACGACCAGGTCGAGGCGCTGACCCTGGCCGACCGGATCGCCGTCATGGACAAGGCGCGGCTCCAGGACTGCGGGACCCCGGAGGAGCTGTACCGGCGTCCCCGTACGGAGTTCACGGCCTCGTTCGTCGGCAACGCGAACCTGCTGCCGGTGACGGTCGCCGCGAAGGGGGTCACCTTCGAGGGGACCCAGCTGGAGGTGCCGCCCTCCGAGGCCGTGCCCGGCTCCACCGCCACCCTCTGCGTACGGCCCCACCTCGTCGGCCTCGGCCCGGGGCCCAACGCCCTGAGCGGGCGGATCGTCGAGGTGCAGTGGCGGGGGTCCACCCACCGGCTGTACGTGGAGGTGGGCGGGCACCGGGTGAAGGCGGACGTCCGGGAGCTCAGGGAGACGCCGGCGCTCGGCACCGAGGTGACCTTGCACTTCGCACCGGACGACGCGGTGCTGCTGGGCGCGGGGGTGACCGATGGGTAGCGGGGCTGCGGGTCTCGTCAAGGAGCGCCCGGCACCGGGGGTTGTGCCCACCCGTCCCGCCCCGGCGGGACGCATGCCCACAACGCCCGTCTGGCTCTGGGCCCTGCCCCCCGTCGCCGTGCTCGCGCTCGTCTTCCTCTATCCCCTCGCCCTCGTCGTCCAGGAGTCCTTCGCCCCCGGGGCGTACGCCGAGGTCTTCTCCTCCGCCTCCTTCCGCGAGGCGCTCGTCACCACCGTGTGGCTGGCCGTGGCCGCCACCGTCGGGTGTCTCGTCCTCGGCTTCGTCCTCGCCCTGGTGATCGCGTTCGTGCCCTTCCCCGGCGGGAAGGCGGTGTCGAAGTTCATCGACGTCTTCCTCTCCTTCCCGTCCTTCCTGATCACGCTGGCCCTGCTGTTCCTGTACGGCACGGTCGGCATGGCCAACGGGATCTGGACGGACGTCACCGGAGACCCGGAGGGGCCGTTCCGGTTCCTCACGACCCCCTGGGGCGTCCTGCTCGCCGAGATCACGTACTTCACCCCGTTCGTGATGCGCCCGCTCCTGGCCGCGTTCTCGCAGATGGAGACCGCCCAGCTGGAGGTGGCGTCCTCGCTAGGCGCCCGGCCGCTGCGGATCGTCCGGCAGGTGATCCTGCCGGAGGCGCTGCCCGCGCTCGCCGCCGGCGGCAGCCTCGTGCTCGTCATGTGCCTCAACGAGTTCGGGATCGTCCTCTTCACCGGCGCCAAGGGCGTCACGACCCTCCCGATGCTCGTCTACAGCAAGGCGATCCTCGAATCCGACTACGCCGCCGCCTGCGTCGTCGCCGTCGTCAACGTCGCGCTCTCGGTCGGCCTCTACGTCCTCTACCGGGGGGTGAGCCGCCGTGCTGGTGCATAGCCGTACGGGCAGGTGGACGGCCTGGGCCCTGTTCGCCGTCCTCTTCGTCCCGCTGTTCGCCCTGCCCCTCCTGGTCATCCTCGCCGCCTCGTTCTCCACCCACTGGTCCGGCGCCTTCCCGTCGGGTCCGACGACCGCCCACTACGCGGCGGCCACCCGGGGCGAGTCCCTCCAGGCGCTCACCACCAGCCTGGTCACGGCCGTCACCGCGAGCGTGATCGCGCTGACCGTCGGCACCTGGGCCGCGCTCGCCGCGTCCGCGCTCGGCAAGAAGGGCAAGCGCCTCCTCGACGCCCTGTTCATGCTGCCGGTCGCCGTGCCGTCCGTGGTCGTCGGCCTCGCCGTCCTCGTCGCGTTCTCGCAGCCGCCGATGCTCCTCAACGGCACCCGCTGGATCGTGATCCTCGCGCACACCGTCCTCGTCACGGCGTTCGCCCACCAGTCGGTCTCGGCCGCCATCCGGCGCCTCGACCCGATGTACGAGCAGGCGGCGGCCAGCCTCGGCGCCCGCCCCTCGTACGTCCTGCTCCGGGTGAAGCTCCCGCTCCTGCTGCCGTCCCTGAACGCGGCCGCCGGGCTCTGCTTCGCCCTGTCCATGGGAGAGCTCAGCGCCACGATGATGCTCTACCCGCCCGACTGGACCCCGCTGCCGGTGCTCATCTTCACCGCCACCGACCGGGGCTCCCTGTTCACCGGCTCGGCGCTCGCCGTGGTCCTCATGGCGGCGACCCTGCTGGCCCTGCTGGCCGTCTCCCGTATCCGTACCAAAGCCTCGTACCGCTAGTACCCCCGTACTGCTAGGAGAGAACAACGTTATGCGTACGTACGCCAAGCCGGTCGCCGCCGTCACCGGCGCGCTCGTCCTCGCCGCCACCCTCACCGCCTGCGACGGGTCCTCCGCCGCCTCCGACGAGAAGGTCGTCACCGTCTACAGCGCCGACGGCCTCAAGGGCGAGGCGGGCGACGGCTGGTACGACAAGGTCTTCGCCGACTTCGAGAAGCAGACCGGCATCAAGGTCAAGTACGTCGAGGGCGGCTCCGGCGAGATGGTGCAGCGCGCCCTCCGCGAGAAGTCCAACACCCAGGCCGACGTCCTCGTCACCCTGCCGCCCTTCATCCAGCAGGCCGGCTCCAAGGGCCTGCTCCAGTCGTACCAGCCCAAGGGCGCCGACCAGGTGAACGGCGGCGACAAGTCCGACGACGGCACCTGGACCTCGGTCGTCAACAACTACTTCGGCTTCGTCCACAACAAGAAGGAGCTGCCGGCCGCGCCCAAGACCTGGGAGGAGCTGCTGGACGCCAAGTACAAGGACAAGCTGCAGTACTCCACCCCCGGCGTCGCGGGCGACGGCACCGCCGTCCTCATCAAGGCGATGCACGACTTCGGCGGCAAGGAGCCGGCGATGGAGTACCTGAAGAAGCTCCAGGCCAACAACGTCGGCCCGTCCTCCTCCACCTCCAAGCTCGCCCCCAAGGTGGACAAGGGTGAACTCCTGGTCGCCAACGGCGACGTCCAGATGAACTTCGCCCAGGCCAAGTCCATGCCGAACCTCGGCATCTGGTTCCCGGCGAAGGACGGCGGCAAGCCCACCACCTTCGCCCTGCCGTACGCCGCGGGCCTGGTGAACAAGGCCCCGCACACCGAGAACGGCAAGAAGCTCCTCGACTTCATGCTCAGCGAGGGCGCCCAGCGCGAGGTCAGCGCGATCGGCGGCGGCTTCCCGGCCCGCAAGGACGTCAAGGCCACCGACGCCAACGCCATCGAACTGGCCAAGCTGATGGAGGGGGTCGAGGTCTTCGAGCCGGACTGGGCCGACATCGACAAGAACCTCGCGGCGTACGTCGACGCGTGGAAGTCCGCGACCGGAAGCTAAGAGTTCACCGTACGCCCTCTGGAAAGCCTCCGAACATCGCGGAAAGATAACGGGTACGGACCAACGCCCCTGAGAAATCAGGGGCGTTGACGTGTGTTCGTCCCCCCCCATCGACCCCCTCACGGAGGACTCCGACATGCCGACCACCGGCATCTCCCGCATCTCCCGCCGCACCGTGCTCGCCGCCGCCGGTGCCACCGCGGCCGTCGCCGCCACCGGGCTCGCCGCCGCCCCCGCCTCCCAGGCCGCCGTCACCGCCCCGACGCTCCCGAACGGCACCAGCAAGGACAAGGTGCTGTTCGTCGGCATGGACGGCCTGCGGTACGACCGGATCGACGCCGCCAAGGCCCCCACCCTCAAGTCCCTGATGGCGAACGGCACCTACGGCCGCTCCCTGCTCTACGCCAACCCGATGGCCGCCACCTCCTCCGGCCCCGGCTGGTCGACCATCTCCACGGGCGTCTGGCCCGACAAGCACGGCGTGAAGGACAACACCTTCACCGGCAAGAACTACGGCCGCTACCCCGGCTTCCTGGCCCGCCTCAACCAGATCCGCCCCGAGCTCTCGCTGTTCGCCGCCGTCGACTGGCCCGAGCTCGACACCCACGGCACCGTCACCCCCGGCGCCGACGCCAAGCTCGTCTACAACAACGACTACGCCGTCAACGACCTCCTCATCACCGACATCACCGAGGACGTCCTGCGCAACCAGAACCCCGACGTCCTCTTCGTCTACTTCGGCGAGACCGACGAGATCGGCCACAGCTACGGCGCCGCCAGCCAGAAGTACCTCGACGCCATCGACGTCCAGGACGGCTACCTCGGCCGGCTCCTCGCGGCGATCCAGGCCCGCCCCTCGTACGCCACCGAGCGCTGGACCGTCATCGTCGCCACCGACCACGGCCACACCGACGCCGGCGGCCACGGCGGCTCCGCCATCGAGGAGCGGCGCACCTTCGTCCTCGCCCAGGGCCCCGGCATCGCCGCCGGCGCCCGCCCCATCGACACCCGCCTCGTCGACGTCGCCGCCACCGTCTTCCAGCAGCTCGGCATCGTCCCGGACCCCTCCTGGGGCCTCGACGGCAAGCCGATCCAGCAGCGGTCCACCGACCCCTTCGACGCCCTCTACCCGTCCCTCTCCGGCCGCGTCGACGAGACCGGCATCCCCAACGGGATCCTCGGCTTCACGCACACCGCGCCCAGCGGCTGGTCCGTCATCAACAACGCCATGGGCACCGGCGGCATGACCGAGTGGCGCGGCTGGTCCTTCGCCACGGACGAGTTCTGGTCCCGTACCCAGCGCGACCAGTCCCGCGAGCTCAACGTCCGCGCCCGGGGCGTGTTCGCCGTCGCCGACTCCGACGAGTGGGCCGACAAGTCCTTCTCCGGTACGTACGACTCGACCCTGGTCACGCCCGCGTACGCCGTCTCCGGCGCGAGCACCGTCACCCTCGACTTCACGACCTTCTACCGCCAGGAGGCGCCGCAGACCGCCCAGATCCTGGTGAGCTTCAACGGCGGCACCCCCACCCTCGTCAAGAGCTACACCTCCGACGTCATCTCCCAGCCCCAGTCCCTCGGCGTCGCCGTCCCGGCCGGCGCCTCCAGCGTGAGCTTCCGCTTCCGCTACACCGGGTCCAACAACTGGTACTGGACGATCGACGGGGTGAAGATCAGCACATCCTGACTACCCTGGGGGCGTCGCCACAGCGCTGTCGCGGCGCCCCCAGTACACCGCACGTTTTGTACGGCAGGAGTCCCGCACCCATGGCAGAGCGCAAGCCGATCGAATCCTGGCTGACCGACATGGACGGCGTCCTCATCCACGAGGGCGTGCCGATCCCCGGCGCCGACGCGTTCATCAAGAAGCTGCGGGAGACCGGGAAGCCCTTCCTGGTCCTCACCAACAACTCGATCTACACCGCCCGCGACCTGCACGCCCGACTCGCCCGCATGGGCCTCGAAGTCCCCGTCGAGAACATCTGGACCTCGGCCCTCGCCACCGCCAAGTTCCTCGACGACCAGCGCCCGGGCGGCACCGCGTACGTCATCGGCGAGGCCGGTCTCACCACCGCGCTCCACGACATCGGCTACGTCCTCACCGACCACGACCCCGACTACGTGGTGCTCGGCGAGACCCGTACGTACTCCTTCGAGGCCATGACCAAGGCCGTCCGCCTCATCAACGCCGGCGCCCGCTTCATCTGCACCAACCCCGACGAGACGGGCCCGTCCCTGGAGGGCCCGCTGCCCGCCACGGGCTCGGTGGCGGCCCTGATCACCAAGGCGACGGGCAAGGAGCCGTACTTCGCGGGCAAGCCGAACCCGCTCATGATGCGCACCGGCCTCAACGCGATCGGCGCCCACTCCGAGTCCAGCGCCATGATCGGCGACCGGATGGACACCGACATCCTCGCCGGTCTCGAGGCGGGCATGCAGACCTTCCTGGTGCTGACCGGTCTGACCACGCAGGCGGAGATCGACCGCTTCCCGTTCCGCCCGTCGAAGATCGTCCAGTCGATCGCGGACATCGTCGACCGCGTCTGACGGCCCCCGCGCCGTCCCCTGCGGATGCGAGAAGCGGCGATCCGGGTGACCCTGCCAGTACCAGGAGGTCACGATGCGTTCAGGTCCCATTGCTCTCCGTGCCGCAGGGGCGGCCGTGGTGCTCGTACTGGCACAGGCGGCCGGCGGCGCGTACGCCCACGACGGGGTGAAGGCCACCGTCACCCCGTCCACCGCCTCACCCGGCGCCGACGTCGACGTCCGCGTCCAGGGCTGCAAGGGCACGACCGGCGCCGCCACGTCCACGGCGTTCGTCGCCGACGCGGAGCTGACCGGACGGGACGGCGGCGGCAACCCGCTGTTCGGCGACACGACCCTCCGCTCGGGCCTCCAGGACGGTACGTACAAGGTCAGCGTGACCTGCGACGGCCACGACCACCGGGACGTCGGCACCGTGCGGATCCAGCACCACCAGGAGCCCACCCACCGGCCCACGCACCACGCCACCCCCGTGGCCCCGGTCCGCGCCGGCGGGGGAGGCACCGCCGCCTTCGCCGCGCCCGTGGCCCCCGGCGTCGCCCAGACGACCTCCGAGAGCGGCCTCGGCACCCCGTACACCCTGCTCGGCCTCGGCATGGCCGCGATCGCCGCCGTGGCGGTCGCCTTCCGCAGCTCCTCCCGCCGCCGCACCGGCACCGGCGGCGACGGCGGGTGACCGTGCCGTCCGGAACCCGCCCGGCGGGCACCGGGCGACTCGTCACCGGCGTGGCCTGGGCGGTCCTGCTGTCCGGGCTCTGGCTCTGGGGCCGCGAGGCCACCGAAGGACCCGGCGGCAGCTCCGCGCCCACCACCGGCGACATCGCCGCGGTCGGCCGCCCCCTCGGCGAGCCGCTGCCCCCGGCCCGCGCGCCGCTGCCGCCCCTCGAACCCCGGCGGATCGACATCCCCTCCCTGGGCATCAGCGCGCCCGTCGTGGCGCGCGGCCTGGACGCCACGGGCGCCATCGACCCGCCGCCCTTCTCGATGCCGCACACCGTCGGCTGGTTCGGTTCCGGCATCCGGCCGGGCGCGGCGGGCGCGGCCCTCCTCGTCGGCCACGTCGACACCGAGACCCGCCGGGCCGTCTTCTACGGCCTGAGCGCGGCCCGCCCCGGCGCGAAGGTCCGCATCACCCGGACGGACGGATCGGTCGCCGAGTTCACCGTCGACGACGTCCAGGTCTTCCCGCGGGACGACTTCGACGCGCGCAGGGTCTACGGGGCCCGCGACCCCCGGCGCGCCGAGCTGCGCCTGATCACCTGCGGCGGCACCTTCGACCGGGCGGCGGGGACGTACACGGCGAACGTGGTGGTGTCGGCGTACCTGACGGGCAAGGGCTGAGCGATCCGGTCGACCCGGGCGACCGGGCGCCCGGGCGGTCGACGAGCGGCGCGGGTGGCCGGCGAGCGGCGCGGGTGGCCGAACCGGGCCGCGGCCGGCGGGGCGCGTCCCGGGCCGCCGCCGACCGGGCCGGTCCTCGACCGCGGGGCTCACGGGCCGCGGGAGGAGCCCGGTGCCGCCGCGGGAGGTCGGGGTTCCGCACACTGTAGAGGCCCTGCCCTCGCCCGGCCCAGGGATACGGCGTAACTGGCCGACGACGCACGGTAGTTGGAGCAGAAAGCCCGGAGAAAGACCAAGGCCCCTCACCGATGGTGAGGGGCCTTGGCTCTGCGTGCGCCGCCAGGGACTCGAACCCCGGACCCGCTGATTAAGAGTCAGCTGCTCTAACCAACTGAGCTAGCGGCGCCTGCTGACAAAGAGAACTCTACCTGACGTGAGGGGGTGCTCCTGACCAATACCGGTCGCCTCCGGCCTGTCGGATGGTCGTATCAGGCCTTCGATCCGTCAAAATGCGATTTGTCCAGACAGTTGAGACACTGACGCCCGAAACAAGGGCCAAAAAGATCTTGACGAGTGTGGAGGGGAATCGCATGAGCGTGCCGGTCTTCGAGGAGTTCGAACCCGCGGCCGACTGCGGCTGCCCGGGCTGCGCCCGGCAGCGGCGCGACCTCGCCCTGGGCCTGCCCGTCCGCGCGGGCGGCCACCCGGCGGCGCACGGCGCCCGCCGCGCGCTGGTCCTGGTGACGGCGGCGGGCGTGGTCCTGGGCGGGGGAGGGGCGGGGGTGGCGACGGCCTTCACGGGGCCGGGTCCGCAGACGCCGGGGGAGGGGGCGGCGGCGGGCGGGACGGCGGCGGGCGGGGCGCCTGCGAGCGGGGCCGTGGCGGACGGGGTCCCGGCGGACGGGGTCCTGGCGGACGGGGAGGTCTCGGCGGTTCCTGTGGGCGCGGCGCCCGCGGACGTGGACGTCTCGGGGGCCCTCCCGGCGGACGCGGGGCCGATGGACGGGAAGGTCTCGGCGGTGCTCCCGGCGGACGCGGGTCCCGCGGTCCTGCGCGGGCCGGCGGCGCCCGGGTCCCCCGACACGTCCTGGCCGCGGGCCGACACCCCGCAGGGCGGACGGGGGCCGCTCCACGGCGGCGCGCCGGGACCGGGCTCGGCACCGGCCCCCGACGCCGTCCCGACGACCAGTCAGATCTCGACGGAGTCGCTGCGGCGGACGACCCGCGCGGAGATCATCAACCGCGCCAAGACATGGGTCTCGGCACAGGTCCCGTACTCGATGGAGAGGTACTGGGCGGACGGCTACCGCCAGGACTGCTCCGGCTACATCTCGATGGCCTGGAACCTGCGCAGCAACGAGTGGACCGGCAGCCTCGACCGCTTCGCCGAACGGATCGACCGCACGGAGCTCCAGCCCGGCGACATGCTGCTGTTCCACAACCCGGCGAACCCGACGCGCGGCTCGCACGTCACGATCTTCGGCGGGTGGACGGACTACACGCACACCTCCTACATCGCGTACGAGCAGACGAAGCCGCGCACGCGGAAGCAGGCGACGCCGATGGCGTACTGGGAGAACTCCGACCGGTACGTGGCCTACCGCTACAAGGGCGTGGTGAGCGGCGGCACCGGCGGCGGGCCGGAGCCCACGGAGGCGGCGCCGTACCCGGGGGCGGGGAAGTTCGGCCCGGGCGCGAACAACGCGTACGTCACCCAGCTCGGGAAGCTCCTCGTCGAGCGCGGCGGCAAGACCTTCTACAGCCAGGGGCCCGGTCCGCGGTGGGGCGAGGCGGACCGCAGGGCGACCCAGGCGTTCCAGCTCGCGCAGGGCTGGAAGGGCAAGGAGGCGGACGGCCTTCCCGGCCCGCAGACCTGGCGGCTCCTCGTGACCGGCGGGGGCAAGAACATCGGCGGTTCGAGTGGTTCGGCCGGTCCGAGCACGAATGCGACGGGGTTTCCCGGGCGTGGCTACTTCCGTCCGGGGCAATCCAACGCGTATGTGGAGAAGCTGGGCAAACAACTGGTGAAGCGGGGCTTCGGCAAGCACTACCTGTCGGGACCCGGTCCGCGCTGGACGGAGGCGGACCGCCGCAACGTCGAGGCGTTCCAGCGGGCACAGGGCTGGCGCGGCGCAGCGGCCGACGGCTACCCGGGCCCGGAGACCTGGCGGCGCTTGTTCCGATGACCCCGAGAGCATGAGGTGGACCCGAATGACGGCATCGACCCCGAACCCCGCGGACTCCGGCGCGGCGGCCTCGCGTGACGCGGCCCGCACGGCCAGACGCCTGACGGACGGCACCCTCCCCCGCACGTCCCCACCGACCCCGGAACCGACCGGTCCCGTACCCGGTGGGCCCGGGGGAGCGGTGTCCGGTACGAAGCGGGTGACCCGGGCGGGGGTCGCGCCGGGCACGCCGGGGGTGCCCACGGCCGGTTCCGCGCCGGGTACGGCACCGGCGGTGTCGGGGTCCGGTACGGCACCGGTGCCCCCAGGGTGCGCGACGGCGGGTGGGCCGGGGGTGGCCCGGGATGCGTCTGCCGGTCCCGCAGCGGGTGAGGCGCCGGTGAGCCCGACGGGGGCTCGCGCGGGTGTGCCGGGGGCGGCCCCGGTGGTGTCCGGGTCCGGGACTGCCTCCGCCGGCCCTGCGGGGGCCACGCTGACCCCGGCGGGTGCGTCCGGGGCGGCCCCGGTGGTGTCCGGGTCCGGGTCTGCTTCTGCCGGCCCCGCGGCCGGTACGGCGCCGTTGGCCCCGACCGGGGCCCCGGCGGGTGCGTCCGGGCTGGCCCCGGTGGTGTCCGGTCCCGGGACTGCTTCCGCCGGCCCCGCGGCCGGTACGGCGCCGGTGTCCCCGGCCGGGGCTCGCGCGGGTGTGCCGGGGGTGGCCCCCGTGGGGCCCGGGTCCGGGACTGCCTCCGCCGGCCCCGCGGCCGTTACGGCACCTCTGACCCCGGCAGGGGCTCGCGCCGGTGTGCCCGGGGCGGCCCCGGACGGGACCGCCTCCGCCTCCGCCGGCCCCGCGGCCGGTGCGGCACCCGTCGCCCCGGCGGTGTCCCCGTCCCGCGTGGCCGGGGCCGCCTCCGTGCCGGTCGCCCCGGTGGGGGCTGTGTCGGGTGGGCCCGCATCCGGTTCGCCCGCCGCCTCGGCGGAGTCCCGTGCCGGTGCGGTGCCGGGTGGTTCCGATACCGACGCCCACGCCCCCCGCGGTGACGGCGCGCTCGACTTCCAGCGGATCCGCGGCGCGCAGGTCGCCTCCGTCGCGGTGCCCGTCGCCGGTGTCGTGCGGGTCGCGCGGCGGAAGAACGTGATCGGGGCCGAGACCACCGGCTCCATCCCCGTGCACCTGCTCTTCCGGGACGAGCCCGGGAGCCCCGTCGCGGCGGACGAGGGCGACGGGGGGCCCGACACCATCGCCATGGCCGCGCCCACCCCGCCGCCCCCGGCGTCCGCCCGCCGGGCCGCCATCCCCGCCCCGTCCAAGGTCCAGGCCCCGGACAGGCCCGACGGGCAGTCCGCGGGCGGGTCGACGTCCACGGCGCAGCCGAAGGCGCGGTCCACGAAGCGACCCGAGCTCAAGCCCACGTCCGCCTCCCGTCCCGCCCCCACCGCCGATCCCGCCCTCGTCGAGCGGCCAGGACCGGTGCTGCCGGGCTGGGTCGGCGTGGCCGTCGGGGCGCTGGCGCTCGCCTGGTGCGCGGTGGTCGTGTGGTGGGCCGGCGCGGTGCCCGCCGAGGCGGCGCGGATGCTGCGGCTGCCGGCCCGCCCGTACCACGGCATTCATCTCGGACTGTGGGCCCTCCTGGCCCTCGGCGTGGTGCTCGCCCTCTTCTCGCTGGGCGGTCTCGGCCGCGGCCGGGTCGGCTACGCCTATGTGCTGACCCTGTTCGGCGACTACCGCGGGACGATCCGCCGTACGGGCCTGCTGTGGGTCAGCCCGCTGCTGCTGCGCCGCCGGGTGGACGTCCGGCTGCGGCACTGGCGCAGTGAGCCGCTGTCGGCGGTGGACGCGAAGGGCACCGCGCTGGACGTGACCGTCCTGGTGGTGTGGCGGGTGCGGGACACGGTCCGGGCCTCGCTGGGGGTCGACGGGCACGAGGACTATCTGCGGGAGCAGGTGGAGGCGGCGATGGCCCGGGTGCTGTCGCAGCTGCCGGCGGACGCGTTCCACGAGGACGCGCCGACGCTGCGGGACGCGGAGGCGGTCGGCGAGGCCCTGACGCGGATGCTGTCGGCGGAGTGCGCCCCGGTCGGCGTGGACGTGTTCTCGGCGCAGCCGACGCGCATCGAGTACGCGCCGGAGGTGGCGGCGGCGATGCGTCGGCGCCGGATCGCGGCGATCGACGCGAAGCACCGGGACAGCGTCCTGACCTCGGTGGTGGACGCGGTGGACGACGTGGTCCACCGGCTGACCAGTCGTGGTCTGGTGGAGCTGGACGACTACGAGCGCAAGGCGCTGGTCAAGGACCTGACGGTGGCGTTCTACACGGGCAGGACGGGCCCGGTGGAGGGTGCGTGACGGGGATGGACATGTCCAACGTCCGTCCCTACCTTGATAGTTGGTCCAGACCAAAACGCACGTGAAGCAGCACCCCGTACGCGCGCGCACGGCCCCAAGGAACTCCCCACGTTCTCCAGGAGCGACAGCATGCGCAACAAGGCACTCGGGGCGGCGATGGTGGCTCTCGGCATCGCCGGGGCCACCGTCCTCGCCACCGGCACCGCCGGCAGTCACGGCTACACCGACTCGCCGATCAGCCGTCAGAAGCTCTGTGCCAACCGCACCGTGAGCAACTGCGGCGACATCCAGTGGGAGCCGCAGTCGGTCGAGGGGCTCAAGGGCTTCCCGGCCGCGGGCCCCGCCGACGGGAAGATCTGCGCGGGCGGGAACTCCCGCTTCGCGCAGCTCGACGACCCCCGTGGCGGCGCCTGGCCGACGACTCGGCTGGTGTCCGGGCAGAGCTACACCTTCCGGTGGCAGTTCACCGCCCGCCACGCCACCACGGACTTCCGCTACTACATCACCAAGAACGGCTGGACCGGGTCCAAGGCGCTGACCCGGGCGGACCTCGACCCCCAGCCGTTCCTGACCGTCCCCTACAACAACCAGCAGCCGCCGTCCACGCTCTCGCACTCCGGGACGGTCCCGGCGGGCAAGACGGGCCGGCACCTGATCCTGGCGGTGTGGACGATCGCGGACACCGCGAACGCCTTCTACGCCTGCTCGGACGTCTCGTTCTGACGGTCCGGTCCTGACCGTCCGGTCCTGAGGGTCCGGTCCTGGCGGTTCAGTTCTGATGGGCCGTCAGTTACAGTCCGGCCCATGAGGAGCGCGGACACCGTCGCGGAGCTCGTACGGCGCCAGTGGGGCGACCACCGGACCGGCCTGAGGGACGAGCACCACACCCTCACCCACCACCAGGTCGCCGCCGGCGCCGCCGCGCGGGCCGCACTGCTCGTGGACCTGATGCCACCCGTGCCGGGGGGCGAGCCGCACCTCGGCATCCTGCTCGACAACACGCCGGAGTACCCGCTCTGGCTCAGCGCGGCGGCCCTCGCGGGGGCCGCCGTCGCCGGGATCAACCCCACCCGGCGCGGCGCCGAACTCGCCCGCGACATCCGGCACACCGCATGCCGGGTCCTGGTCACCCAGCGCGCCCACCTGCCGCTCCTGGACGGGCTCGCGCTCCCGGGCGTACGGATCCTGGTCACCGACACCGAGGCGTACGGGGAGCTCCTCGCCCCGTACGAGGGCGCCCGGCCGGGGGACGCCACCCTCGGTCCCGTACGGCCCGACAGCCGCTTCCTGCTCTCCTTCACGTCCGGTTCGACGGGCGCGCCGAAGGCGGCCCTGTGCAGCCAGGGGCGCCTCGCGGCGGCGGGCGCGTCGCTCGTCTCCCACTTCGGTGTCGGCCGGGACGACGTCCACTACATCTGCATGCCGATGTTCCACGGGAACGCCGTGATCGCCGACTGGGCGCCGGCGCTGGTGGCCGGGGCGGGGGTGGCGCTGCGGGCCCGCTTCTCGGCCTCCCGCTTCCTCCCCGACGTACGCCGCTTCGGCGCCACCTACTTCACCTATGTCGGCCGGGCCGTCCAGTACGTCCTCGCCACCCCGCCCGGGCCCGAGGACCGCGCGCACCGGCTGCGGCTCGGTTTCGGCACGGAGGCGGGGGCGGTGGACGCGGCCCGCTTCCGGGAACGCTTCGGGGTCCCGCTGGTGGAGGGGTACGGCTCCTCGGAGGGCGGGGCGGCGATCCAGCGGACCCCGGACACGCCGACGGGCGCGATAGGCCGGGCGGCACCGGGAGACGACCTGGCGGTCATCTCCTCCGAGACGGGGGAGGAGTGCCCGCCGGCCCGCTTCTCGCCCACCGGGCGGCTCCTCAACGCGACCGAGGCGGTCGGCGAACTGGTCAACCGGGGCCGGTCGCCCTTCGAGGGCTACTGGCGGAACCCGGAGGCGGAGGCGGCGCGGCTGCGCGGCGGCTGGTACTGGACGGGGGACCTGTTCTACCGGGACGCGGACGGGTTCCTGTACTTCGCGGGCCGTACGGACGACCGGCTGCGGGTCGACAGCGAGAACCTGGCGGCGGCGATGATCGAACACATCCTGGCGCGCTGGGAGCGGGTGGCGGGGGTCGCGGTCTACGCGGTACCGGACCCGGTGGCGGGGGACCAGGTGATGGCGGCGCTGGCCCTCCGGGAGGGGGAGGTGTTCGAGCCGTCGGCCTTCGCGGCGTTCCTGTCGGCGCAGCCGGACCTGGGGACGAAGATGCCGCCGCGCTTCGTCCGGGTGATGCGGGAGCTGCCGCTCACGGCCACGAACAAGATCCACCGCGTGGCGCTCCGGCGGGAGGCCTTCGACTGCGGGGATCCGGTGTGGTGGCGGGCGGGGGCGGGCCGGGGTTACGAACCCCTGACCCCGTCGCAAACGGCCGCGCTCCACGCCACGTACACCCACCACGGCCGCGCCTTGCGATAACCAGGACGGTACCCACCCCAGACCTCGCCCCCGCGCCCGGAGCTGGCCCGCGCCCGCCGGGGCCTGCGCCCCGCGCCGTACGGGCCCGCGCTCGGGCGGGCGGTGCCCCGATCCCGTGTCGCACCCGCGCTCGGGCGGGCGGCGCCCCGGCCCACCGCCGTGTGGGCAATCGTCCCGCTGGGGCGATGGGGGTCCCCCCTGCTCGAGCGAAGCCGAGAGCTTGGGGGAGGGTGGGCACACGGGACGGCGCGCCCAGCGGCGCCTCCGCGTTCCGAGCCTGGACCCGCACCACGAGCGTGCCGTCACCAGGGGTGCGGGTTCAGGCGCGGGAGCCTCTGGCGCCGGCAAGGGCGCCGTCCGTTGTGCCCACCCGTTCCGCCCCGGCGGAACGCATGCCCACAACGGGGGTGGGCACCGCCCGGCCGGGCGCGGGCCCGCGGCGGGCCCCGGTAGGGACAGCACTACCCCCGGCGCGCCCAGTAGGGCCCTGGTACCGCCCCCGCCTCCGCCCTACCGTTGGCCCCCATGGACCCCCACACCCCCTGGCAGGCCCTCACCCGCCCCCGTTTCACGTTCGGGACCTGGCCCTGGCGGGCCGTCGGGTATCTCGCGACCGGTGGGGTCCTCGGGGCCGCGGCCGGGGTCGTGTTCCTGGTGCTCGGGGTGTTCTCGCTCTTCCTCGTCGGCCTGCCGCTGCTCCTGCTCTCCGGCATCGCCCTCGGCCGGATCGAGCGCCTCCGGACGAGGATCGTCGACCTCGACCCGCTCCCCGACCCGCACCGCCTCCCTGCCGCCCCCGGCCTCGCCGCCTGGTTCCGGATCCGGGTGGCGGAGCAGGCGACCTGGCGGGAGTTCGCGTACGCCCTGCTGCTCGCCACCGTCCTGTGGCCGCTCGACCTCCTCGCCCTCGCCGTCGGCATCGGCCTGCCGGTCGCGCTCCTCAGCGCCCCCTTCCAGCTGGCCGTGGACGGCCACGAGGCCAAGGTCGTCAAGGCGTACCTGGTGACCTCCTATCCGGAGGCCCTCGCCACCGCCCTCCTCGGCGCCGTCCTCCTCCTCGCCCTCGCCTACCCGCTCGCCGCCGTCGCCGGTGCCCGCGCCGCCCTGGCAAGGGCCCTGCTCACTCCGCGGGAGAGCGAGCTGCAGGACGGCATCGGCGAGGTCATCGCCTCCCGGGCCCGCCTCGTCGACGCCTTCGAGGCCGAGCGGCGCCGCATCGAGCGGGACCTCCATGACGGGGCCCAGCAGCGCCTCGTCGCCCTCACCATGACCCTGGGCCTGGCCCGCCTCGACGCCCCGCCGGGCGGCCCGCTGGCCGAGCAGTTGGCGAAGGCGCACGCGGAGGCGGGGCAGGCGCTCACCGAGCTGCGGGAGCTGATCCACGGCATCCACCCCCAGGTCCTCGCCGACTACGGCCTCGGCCCGGCCCTCGCCGACGCCGCCGACCGCTCCGCCGTCCCCGTCGACATCGACATCGACATGGACGGCGACGCCGACGCGCTGCCCCGGCTTCCCCGCGCCGTGGAGAGCGCCGCGTACTTCGCCGGCTGCGAGGCCCTCGCCAACATCGGCAAGCACAGCGGGGCCCGCCGTGCGCGACTCACCGCCCGGCACAGGAACGGCGTCCTGCGGCTCGACGTCGAGGACGACGGGCGCGGCGGCGCCGACCCGGCCCGCGGTTCGGGCCTCACCGGACTCGCCGACCGGATCGCCGTCCTCGATGGCACACTGACGATCATGAGCCCGCCGGGCGGGCCGACCCTCCTGCGAGTGGAGATCCCGTGTCCCGCACTGTCCGAAAGCTCCGCGTCGTCCTCGCCGAGGACAGCGTCCTCCTCCGGGAAGGGCTGATCGGCCTCCTCGCTCGCTTCGGGCACGAGGTCGTCGCCGCCGTCGGTGACGCGGACGCCCTGCGCGGGGCGGTCGCCGCCCACGACCCGGACGTCGTCGTGACGGACGTGCGGATGCCGCCCGGTTTCCAGGACGAGGGCCTGCGCGCGGCGGTCGCGCTGCGCGCCGAGCGGCCGGCCCTGCCGGTCCTGGTCCTCAGCCAGTACGTGCAGCGCAGCTACGCCGCCGATCTCCTCGACGCGGGCGACGGCACCGGGGTCGGCTATCTCCTGAAGGACCGGGTCGGGCAGGTGGAGGAGTTCGCGGACGCCCTGGCCCGGGTGGCGGACGGCGGCACGGTCGTCGATCCGGAGGTCGTCCGGCAGCTGCTGCGCCGGCACCGGGATCCCCTGGAGGCGCTGACCCCGCGCGAGCGGGAGGTCCTGGGCCTGGTCGCGGAGGGCCATTCCAACGGGGCGATCGCCCGCCGCCTCGTCGTGACCGAGGCCGCCGTCGGCAAGCACATCGGCAACATCCTGGCGAAGCTGGACCTGCCCCCGGCCGAGGACACCCACCGCCGGGTCCTCGCCGTCCTGACGTACCTGAGAGCATGAAGGGCATGCAAGAAGGCCCCCTCACCGAAGTGAGGGGGCCTTCCCTGTCTGTGCGCCGCCAGGGACTCGAACCCCGGACCCGCTGATTAAGAGTCAGCTGCTCTAACCAACTGAGCTAGCGGCGCCTGCTGACAGAGAAAATACTACCTGGTCCCGCGGGGTGCTCATGACCACCCCGCGGGACCAGGTCTCCGGTCGCCTCAGATCGCCAGCGAGAGCACCACCGGCGCGGCCCGGCGGTTCAGCGTGTCGGCCGCCGCGCGCAGCCGGTGGGCGTGCTCGATCGGCAGGGACAGCGCCAGGCAGCCCACGGCCGAGCCCGCCGTCAGCGGGACGGCCGCGCAGACCGTGCCCACCGCGTACTCCTGGAGGTCCAGGACGGGGACGGTGGCCGGCTGGCTGTCGAGCTTGGAGAAGAGGATCCGCTCACTGGTGATCGTCCGGGAGGTCAGCCGGGCGATCTTGTGCCGGGAGAGATGGTCCCGGCGGCCGTTCTGATCGAGCTGGGTGAGCAGGCACTTGCCGACCGCGCTGGCGTGCGCGGCCGAGCGGAAGTCCACCCACTCGTTGACCTTGGGTGTGCGCGGGCCGTCGGCGAACTGGGTGATCTTCACCTCGCCGTCGATGTGCCGGCTGATGTAGACCGCCGCGCCGACGGAGTCGCGTAGCTCGGTCAGGGTCTCCTGGAGCTTGGCCTCCAGGGCTTCGCGGCGGGTCAGGCCGGAGCCGAGGAGGACGAGGGAGTCCCCGATCACGTACGCGCCGTCGGCGACCTGCTCGACGTACCCCTCGCGGCGGAGCATGAGGAGCAGTGAGGACAGATGGGCGACGGGCAGGCCGGTCTCGCGCGCGATCTGGACGTCTGTCACTCCGCCACCGTGCCGTGAGACCGTCTCGAGGACGCGAAGGGCGTACTGCACCGAGTGGAACGGCGCGGTGGGCTCGGGCTTCAGCGCCACGGTTTCCCCCTACCAGGTTGTGACCGCAAGCTTTCGTACCACGATAGCCGCCAAGGACCGTTTACGGGGCGGCTGTTGGCGAGAATGATGCGGAGGTCCGGGCCTCTGGGCTGGGCTTCGCCACTCTGGCATATGCCCACGTCATGGGTGGTGCGCAGAGCCTCAGGTCAGGGGCGTGCGCCGGGGTGCCGGGCGTCGGTGTTCGGCCAATGGACGGGGGAGAAAATTTCGCCGCGCGGAGGGCGGAATAAGCGGAGACACCCTCCTGTTAGTCGATGGATGTATCTGTACGTGTGCCGAGGAGGGCTCCGACGGTGAGCGACGCTATTCGAGGAGAGGCACGGGGGACCGCGCCCGTACCGCTGTCCGTACTGGACCTGGTGACCGTCGGCAGCGGGCGGACCGCGACCCAGGCGCTCGCCACCAGCGTCGAGCTGAGCCGGCTCGCCGAGCGGCGCGGCTTCCACCGGCACTGGGTGGCCGAGCACCACTCCATGCCCGGGGTCGCCTCCTCCTCGCCGGCCGTGATCCTCGCCCACCTCGCGGCGCACACCCGCCGCATCCGGCTCGGCTCGGGCGGCGTGATGCTGCCCAACCACGCCCCGCTCGTCGTCGCCGAGCAGTTCGGCACCCTGGAGGCCCTCGCCCCGGGCCGCGTCGACCTCGGCCTCGGCCGCGCCCCCGGCACGGACGGCGCGACGGCCGCCGCCCTGCGCCGCAGCGACACCCTGAACGAGGGTGCGGACGACTTCCCGGAGCAGCTCGCCGAGCTGACCCGGTTCCTGGACGACGACTTCCCGGACGGGCATCCGTACGCCCGGATCCATGCCGTGCCCGGCCCGGTGCAGGGCCCGAAGGGGCGCCCGCCGATCTGGCTGCTCGGCTCCTCCGGCTTCAGCGCCCGCCTCGCGGGCCTGCTCGGGCTGCCCTTCGCCTTCGCCCATCACTTCTCGGCCAGGAACACGATCCCGGCGCTCGACCTCTACCGGGACTCGTTCCGGCCCTCGGGGGTCCTCGACGCCCCGTACGCGATGATCGGCGTCTCGGCCTTCGCCGCCGAGGAGGCGGCCGAGGCCCGCCGCCAGGTCCTCGCCGGCGCGCTCGCGATGCTGCGGCTGCGGACCGGGCGGCCCGGTCTGGTGCCGACGCCCGAGGAGGCGGAGGCGTACGGATTCAGCCCCGCCGAGCGGGAGTTCGTGGACGGCTGGCTCGCGAACATCGTCTACGGCACCCCGGACGAGGTCCGCACGGGCCTGGACGACCTGCGGAAGCGGACGGGCGCGGACGAGCTGATGATCACGGCCAACGGGCACGGCGGCGCGGAGCGGGTGCGGAGCTACGAGCTGATCGCCGACGCGTACGAGCTCCCGGATCTCGGGGATCTCCCTGAGGTTCCCGCGCTGTGAAACCCTGATGTCGAGGCCCGGTTGGTTCACTCCCCAACGAACCGCCGCCCTCCCCTAAGTGAACCTTAAACCGCTCGTCACCGATGGTGGCGAGCGGTTCCGTTTTGTGCTTCACGGCTCTGACAAGGGCTTTCCCCTTCAAATTGGTCTAGTCCTCAATCTGGTTCAGACCATTGACGCGCTGTTCATGCGGCGGATATCACTGCTCCAACTTCCGTACCGCCACCCCCACTCGGAGGCAGCACGTGCACCCCCGTAAGCCCTTGATCGCCGCGCTTCTCAGCTCGGCCCTCGCCGCCGGCGCCCTCGCCGCCACGGCCGGCCTCGGTTCCGCCCAGGCCGCCGAGACCGCCACGACCGCCTCCACGGGCGGCGTGAAGATCGCGTACTACGACCAGTGGAGCGTCTACGGGAACGCCTTCTACCCGAAGCACCTCGACGAGCGGGGGATCGCGGCGAACCTGGACGTCATCAACTACTCGTTCGGCAACATCCACCCCACCGACCTCACCTGTTTCGAGGCGAACAAGGCCGCGGGCGACGACAACAACCCCAACGCGGGTGACGGCGCGGGCGACTCGTACGCCGACTACCAGAAGTCCTTCTCGGCCGCGGACAGCGTCGACGGCGTCGCCGACAAGTGGGACCAGCCGATCGTGGGCGTCTTCAACCAGTTCAAGGAGCTGAAGGCGAAGCACCCCAACCTGAAGATCAACATCTCGCTGGGCGGCTGGACCTACTCCAAGTACTTCTCGGACGTGGCCAAGACCGACGCCGGCCGTCAGAAGTTCGTCGCCTCCTGCATCAAGCAGTACATCCAGGGCGACCTCCCGGTCGAGGGCGGCTACGGCGGCCCCGGCACCGCGGCCGGCATCTTCGACGGCATCGACATCGACTGGGAGTACCCGGGCTCGGACGGCGGCCACCTCGGCAACCACTACGCCCCCGAGGACAAGCAGAACTTCACGCTCCTGCTCGCCGAGTTCCGCAAGCAGCTCGACGCGTACGGCGCGGCCCACGGCGGCAAGAAGTACCTCCTGACCGCCGCGCTCCCGGCCGGCCAGGACAAGATCAAGAACATCGAGACGGACAAGATCGGCGCGTACCTCGACTACGCGAACATCATGACGTACGACATGCACGGCGCCTGGGACGGCGACGGGCCGACGTACCACCAGTCCCCGCTGAACTCCGGCACGAACGACCCGACCGACGTCATCAAGCCGGGCACCGAGAAGTACTCGATCGACAACGCCATCGACTCCTGGATCGACGGCAAGCCCGCCTACGGCATCACCGGCGGCTTCCCGGCGAACAAGCTGACCCTCGGCTACGAGTTCTACTACCGCGGCTGGAAGGGCGTCCCCGCCGGGACCACCAACGGCCTCGCGCAGACCGCCACCGGCGGCTCCAACGCCCGCCCGCTGAGCCAGGCGGCCGGCATCGCGTACTACAAGGAGCTCGGCGGCATCGTCGACAACGCGGCCACCACCTTCTGGGACGACCAGGCCAAGTCCGCGTACTTCTACAAGGACGGCGAGTTCTTCACCGGCCTGGACAAGCGCACCATCCAGGCCCGCGCCGACTACGCCCACCAGCGCGGTCTCGCCGGCGCGATGATGTACTCGCTCCTCGGCCTCGACGCCAACGCGACCCTCTTCAAGGACATCGTGACGGCGGTCGGTTCCTCCCCGACGAGCCCGACCACCCCGCCCACGACCCCGCCGACGACGGAGCCCACCACTCCGCCGACCACCACGCCGCCCACCACCCCGCCGACGACGCCGCCCACCGGCTGCACCGCCCCGGCGTACGTGGCCGGCACGGTCTACACCGGCGGCTCGGTCGTCTCCCACAAGGGCCACAAGTGGCTCGCCCAGTGGTGGACCCAGAACGAGGAGCCGGGCACGACCGGCGAGTGGGGCGTCTGGAAGGACCAGGGCGCCTGCTGATCCGGCCCGCTGAATGAACCACTGCCCCCGCCCGGAATGTCCCTCCGGCCGGGGGCAGTTCCATGCCCTTCCTGCGGGGCAGAACCCTTCATGCGCGGTCAGAGCCTTCCTGCGGGTCAGACCGGCAGCGGCTCCGTGCCGATCAGTTCGGCGATACGGTCCGGGGCCACCGCCCGCGAGTACAGCCAGCCCTGCCCGGTGTCGCAGCCGATCCGCCGCAGCCGGCTCGCCTGCCCGGCCGTCTCGACGCACTCGGCGGTCACGGTGAGGCCGAGCCGGTGCGCGAGGTGCACGAGCGCCTCGACGATCAGCTCGTCCGCCGGGTTGGCGTGCTCCTCGTCCTGGAAGCCGCGGACGAAGGAGCCGTCCAGCTTGAGGACGGAGACCGGCAGCCGGCTCAGATAGGCGAGGTTCGAGTAGCCGGTGCCGAAGTCGTCGATCGCGATCCGCACGCCCATGTCGCTCAGCGCCTGCAGCGCCTGGAGCGGCCGGCCGTTCGAGCCCATCACGGCGGACTCGGTCAGCTCCAGCTGGAGCAGGTGCGGCGCGAGACCGGTCTCCGCGAGGATGCCGGCCACGTCCGCGACCAGGTCGGAGTCCCAGACCTGACGGACCGCCACGTTGACGCTGACGAAGAGGGGGCGCTCCCGCGGATGGTCCTTCTGCCACTGCCGGGCCTGCCGGCAGGCGGTGTCGAGCACCCAGCGGCCCAGCTCCACGATGGAGCCGTCCTCCTCGGCGATCCCGATGAACCGATTCGGCGCGAGCGAGCCGAACTGCGGGTGGTTCCAGCGCACCAGCGCCTCCACCCCGCGCACCGCACCGTCGGCCAGGTCCACGAGCGGCTGGTACTCCAGGGCGAACTCCCCGCGCTCCACGGCCGGCCGCAGCGTGGAGGAGAGCGCCTGCCGGGTCATCCGGTGGGCGTTGCGCTCGGGGTCGAAGAGCGTCCAGCGGGCCTTGCCGTCCGCCTTCGCCCAGTACAGCGTGGTGTCCGCGGCCTGCATGAGGGCGGTCGCGGTCGTCCCGGGCGCCGCGCGCTCGACCACGCCGATGGAGGCGGAGACCGAGAGCCGCTGTCCGCCCAGGTCGAAGGGGCGCTGGAGGGCGTCGAGCACCGAGCGGGCCAGATCGGCCAGTTGCTCCGTGCCGGTGGAGTCCTCGACGAGGATCGCGAACTCGTCGCCGCCGAGCCGCGCCACGAGGTGGCCGCCGTTGCGGGTGTAGCCGTCGCTGTCCGCGCACTCCGTCAGACGGGTGGCGACGGCGGCCAGGAGCCGGTCGCCGACCCGGTGGCCGAGGGTGTCGTTGACCGCCTTGAAGCCGTCGAGGTCCAGGTAGCAGAGGCCGATCCGCCCTGTTCTGCCATAGCTGTACGACTCGTACGACTCATGTGATTCGTGTGACGGGACCACCGGTTCGGCGTGTGCGGCGTCCTGGGCGGCGGCCTCGAGGGCGCCGGAGAGGCGCTCGAAGAACAGCGCCCGGTTGGGCAGCCGGGTCACCGGGTCGTGCATCTGGAGGTGGCGCAGCCGGGCGTGGAGCTCGCGCCGGTCGCTGATGTCCGCGATGGACAGCAGGACGCGCCGGCTGTCGGGCACGGGGGCGACGGTGACCTCGGCCCACAGCGAGCGCCCGTCGGCGTGTTTGAGGCGGCGGGTGCAGCGGAAGCGGGATCGGCGGCCGCCGAGCACCTCGCGGTAGGCGTGCCAGGTGCGTCCGTCGGAGGCGAGGTCGACGAGGTCGGCCGCGGCCTGCTCCCGGAGCGCCGCGGGTTCGCTGCCGAGGAGGGTGCCGAAGGAGTCGTTGGCGAGGACGACGACGCCGTTCTCGTCGACGACGGCCATGGCGAGCTGGGCGACCAGGAACGCGGCGCGGCAGTCGCTGAGTTCGGCCGCCCGTCGCGTGAGGTGACGCTCCGTGAGTGCGGGCTCGGCCGCGTGTGTCTCCGCCGGCTCTGGGTGCACCGGTCCTTCGGGGGTTCCGCTCACCGCTCGCTCCCGTGTGCAGTCGGGCCGGTCACATGTGATCGGGATGGTCGGCCAAGGAAGAGTGAGCCGATCATAGAGCCAGCCGGAGGAGCGTTCCAGCTCCCAGGCCTCGGTGACGGGGCCCGGCGGCTGTGAGGCCGCCCACCGCACACCTCCGCCCGATCGTTTCTGCACGGGTCTGACACGGGCCGTCGGGGGCCTGACCGAATGTGACTTTCCGTGAGCTGAAGCGCGCCCGTGTCGCGTCGACCCGATGGCGGGCCCTCACCCGACCGGGGCAGCGGAAACATGCGAAACCCCGCGAACCATCACAAGGTGGGTGGGGTGTCCCGCATTCCCGATCCGGAGGTCCACGTGAGGGGTCAGCAGCCACCCGGGGGAGTGGAACGCCCGCGGCTGCGTGCCGGCGCGGCGGCCTTCACCTCGCTCGCCGCCCTGGCCGCGACCGGGCTCGTCGCCGGCCCTGCCGTCGGCGCGTCCTCGGCGAGTCCCTGCGTCCTGCCGCGTACCGCCGCCCATCACTCGCTCGGCCTCGACACCTGGAACGGCTCGTACACGCGCCCGAACCAGACCCTCGACGCGGTCATGATCTTCCTGTCGTTCCCGGACTCGGCCCCGCTCACCGAACCGGCGGAACTCGCCGCCGACCACTTCCCCGCCACGAGCGAGTTCTTCGACCGCGCCTCCTACGGGCGCTTCAGCCTGCGCCCGCACCCCCGGGCCGACTGGACGCCGATGCCGCACGAGTCGGCCGACTACGACATACGGCGTGACTGGGACGCCGGGAAGCGGGCCGCCTACCTCCGCGACGCGATCGCCGCCGCCGACAAGGACGTCGACTTCTCCCGGTACGACGTCGTCTACCTGGTCGCCGACCCGGACGCGCCCGGCGTGGACTCCGACGCGACCAAGGTCGTCAACCTGGAGCGCCCGCTGGAGGTCGACGGCACCGAGATCAAGCGCGTCGTCACGGTCTTCGAGCGCCACCCGCCCGACCGCAACGTCCTCGCCCACGAGACCGGCCACGTCTTCGACCTGCCCGACCTCTACCACCGCCCGGTGGACGGCAAGGGCGACTGGGACACCCATGTGGGCGACTGGGACGTCATGGGCAGCCAGTTCGGGCTCTCCCCGGACCTCTTCGGCTGGCACAAGTGGAAGCTCGGCTGGCTCTCCCGCGCCCAGGTGACCTGCGTCCAGGGCCCCGGCGCCCGGCTGGTCAGCCTGGAGCCGACCGACGCCCCGCCGACGGACGGCGGCACCCTCGGCACCCGGCTCGCCGTCGTCCGCACCGGCCCCGACAGCGTCCTCGCGATCGAGGCCCGCAGCGGTGCCGGGAACGACGCCGACACCTGCACCAAGGGCGTCCTCGTCTACCGGGTCCGCAACGGCGCGGCCTCCGGCGACGGCCCGGTCGAGGTCGTGGACGCGCACCCGCACACCGAGGCGTGCGCGGAGAACTCCGTCTACCCGCCGCTCGCGGACGCACCCGTGGGGGAGGGCGAGACCCTGACCGTGCCGGGGACGGGCGTCCGCGTGGAGGTCCTGGAGCGCACCGGGTCCGGCGTCTGGAACGTGAAGATCACCCCGCCGGGCAAGGGATGATCCGGAACACGAAGAAACCGGAACACGAAGAAGCCCCCCGCTTCCGCGAGGGGCTTCTTCCGTCTGTGCGCCGCCAGGGACTCGAACCCCGGACCCGCTGATTAAGAGTCAGCTGCTCTAACCAACTGAGCTAGCGGCGCCTGCTGACGTCGTAGACATTAGCATCCGGATCGGCGGGAGGAAAAATCGATACCCGCACGTCGGCGGCGGAGGCCGCCCGGACGGCCCGCACACAGGCCCAGAGCACGACCTCGGGACCGGGCAGCCACGGGTTCCGGGTGTCGGGGGCCACCAGCCAGCGGGGCCCGGCGGAGCCGGAGGGCACGAGCGGCGGCACGGTCACCGCGTCCCCGAGGCCGTGACAGAGCGGCCGGGGGACCGCGTCCCCCCATTCCTCCCAGTCGAGCAGGGCCGGCAGCCGCTGGGCCGTCCCCGGCGCGGCGAACAGCATCATCCGGCCCCGGTGCACCGCGACGGGCCCCGAACCCGGGCCCTCCTCCCACAGCCGGTCCAGCATCCGCCGCCCGAAGACCGGGTCCACGTTGACGACGTCGAAGACCGTTCCGCAGGGCAGCGCGGCGGGGGAGGCCGGCCGGGACTCCCAGCGGGTCAGCGCGGCGCCGTCGCGCCCCCCGGCGGCCGAGGCGAGCCAGGCGGCCCCGTCGGCGGTCACCCGGGCCGTCTGGTGCCGTCCCTCGTCGCCCTCCCGGAGGAACCGGAAGATGTCGTGCGGGGTCTCGTCGCGCAGCCAGGTCGTCATGGATCCAGGTCTACCGGGCGTGATGGAGCGATTGCCGAGTGTTCCCGGAATCCCGGACAGGAGAGGCGGCCGAGGAGTATCGTGCCCCCTCGGCATATGCCAGGGGGGCTTTTTCGGTCAGATGTACGTCTCCGAGCCAGGCGGGTACGCCTCCGAGCCGGGCCGCCAGGTCGACGGCGGCGCGGGGCTCAGTCCTCCGACGGGCGGCCGTTCGTACGGATCAGGTCCCGGCCGAACTCGATCATCTTCCGGGCGTAGTCCTCGGTCCACTCCGCCCGCTCGGCGACGTCCGCCGCCGTGAGCCGGTCGAACCGGCGCGGATCGGCCAGCTGAGCCGCCGCGATCGCCTGGAACTCGGTCGCCCGGTCCGTCGCCGCCCGGAACGCGAGCGTCAGCTCCGTCGCCCGGGACAGCAGCTCGCGCGGATCCTCTATCGACTCCAGGTCGAAGAAGTGCTCCGGATCGGCGGTCGCCTCGGCAGGCTCGAAGATCAGCGGTGCCGGCCGAAGCCGCCGCTGTGCGCTCCGCTCCGCGGGTTCCGCCATCGTTCTTCTCCTCCTCGCACAGGCACGGCCCGGAATCCCGGGCCGTCTTCCATTGTCTCGCGCCCCGCAAGAGCGCGAGACCTTCCCCGTACGCCCCCGGTGTCCCC
This sequence comes from Streptomyces sp. NPDC055815, assembly GCF_053616475.1. NCBI lineage: Bacteria > Bacillati > Actinomycetota > Actinomycetes > Kitasatosporales > Streptomycetaceae > Streptomyces > Streptomyces sp. NPDC055815. The sequence continues at coordinate 72,372 of NZ_JBSHDU010000032.1, forward strand.
CGAGCCCCGGTTTGACCGCGCCGGCCGCCGCTCTATGTCTGGCCGAGGCCGCGCAGCAGCAGGCGGAGGCCGTCGAAGAACTCCTGGTCGGGGCTGACCGTGGCGGCGGCCCGTGCCGTCTCCGCCAGGTGCGGGAACCGGTCCTCGGGCAGCGCCGCGATGGTCGCCGTGCCCTCCCCGGCGAGAGGCCCCAGGTGTTCGAGCTGGATCGCCCCGGTGATGTACCCGTGGAGCGCGCGCAGGGCGACGACCCGCCGCCCGCCGTCGATCCCCGCCTCGGTCAGGATGCCGAGCACCGTCTCCGACCAGCGCAGGCCCCCGGCCGCGTGGTGTCGGTGGGCGACGGTCAGCGGGATCGCCTCCGGGTGCCGGGCCATGGCCTCACGCAACCGCCCGGCCATGGTCTGGATCCGCTCCTGCCAGGGGGTGTCGGCGGCGGGCGGGGTGGTGTCGACGGAGCCCAGGACACGGTCGACCACGAGACCCTCCAGTTCTTCGCGGTCGCTCACATAGCGGTAGAGCCCCATGGGGCTCATGCCGAGCTCCTTGGCGACGGTGCGCATGGACAGGGCGGCGAGCCCGTCGCGGTCGATGACGGTGAGGGCCGCGGCGGCGAGTCGGTCCAGGGTGAGGGAGCGGGGGCGAGGCATGGCGGTTGACAGCGTACGCCCTACGCCTACGCTGTTAGGAGTACGGCGTACGCCTACGTGCCCACGAGGAAGGTGTCCCATGAACACGTCCCCTCCCCGAACGTCATCGCCCCGCACGCCCCGGCCCCACGCCCGCCTGGAGCCCGGTCGTTCCGTGCCCGCGCGGACGCTCACCCCGGTCCTGGGTCCTCCGCTGACCCTCCCGGACCCCGAGCGTGCCACCCATGTGCAGTTCCGGCGCTTCGCCGGCTGCCCGGTCTGCAACCTCCACCTGAGGTCGGTGGTCCTGCGGCACCAGGAGATCGAAGGGGCCGGGATCCGGGAGGTGGTCCTCTTCCATTCCCCCGCCGACGAGCTCCGCGAGCACGTGGCCCATCTTCCGTTCGCCGTCGTCGCGGACCCCGGCAAGGCCCTCTACGCCGAGTTCGGCGTGGAGGCCCACCGCCGGGCCCTGCTCGACCCGCGGGTGTGGCCCGTGATCCTCCGGTCCGTGCTCCGCAGCGCCTGGGAGGTGCTCCGGGGCCGGGACCGGCTGCCCGCCGGCTCCCAGCCCGCCGGCCGGCTCGGCCTTCCCGCCGACTTCCTGATCGCCCCGGACGGTCGCGTCGCCGCCGCGAAGTACGGCGAGCACGCCTACGACCAGTGGTCGGTCGACGAACTCCTCGCCCTGGCCGCCGAACTCAGGGCGTCCAGCTGACGCGGTGTTCCTCCAGGTGGGAGAGGACCGCGTGGTTCGCCTCCCAGCCGTCGGGGAACGACACCGCCACCCCCAGCTGCACCGGATCCGTCGACGGATGCTCGTCGAGGAGCTCCGCCACGCCCGCGCGGCACACCACGATGCACGCGTGCCGGTGCCGGGAGGCCAGCACGCACAGCCGGCCCGTCTCCAGGTGGAAGGCGGTCGCGTCCGGGCGCCCCGACAGCGGGTGGAGGACGACCGTCACGTCGTACTCGCGGCCCTGGAGCCGGTTCGCGGTGTCCACCGTCACGCCCGCCACGCCCAGCTCCGCGAGCGCCGCCCGGACCGCCGCCGCCTGGTCGCGGTGGGCGGTGCCGACGGCGATCCGGTCCGGGGTCAGCGGGACCGGGGTCTCCGAGCGCTCCGAGACCGCCGCGCCGCCCCGGTCCAGGAGCCGCCGCACGACCAGCGCGATCGCGCCGACCGCCTCCGGGTCGGTGCGCGGGGTGTGCCGGGCCGGGAGTTCGAGCAGGCCCCAGCCGGACTCGGCGGCCTCGTCGAGGACCCGGTCGGTCCCCGAACCGTCCGCGGCCACCCCGAAGGACAGCTTCCGGTCCCCGTGCCCGGTGCCGCTGCGGAACGGCGTGTACGGGTAGAACGCGTCCGACACCAGCGGCGCCGCCGACGCGGGCAGCCGCCAGGACACCGGCAGCCGGTGCTGCGGCAGCTCCGGGTTGTGCGCGAGCAGCGTGGACACGGCGCTCGCCGACGGGTCGTACGAGAGCCCCGCCCACTGGTCCGCGCCCACCACCGAGAACGGGTCCAGCTGCCCCGGGTCGCCGACGAACAGCGCCCGCTCGAAGAGGCCCGCCACCGCGAGCAGCGCGTCCGAGCGCATCTGGTACGCCTCGTCGACGATCGCGTGCGCCCACGGCTCGACGTTCTTCACGTGCCCCCACTTGGCGGCCGTGGACAGCACGACCGGCAGCCCGGTCAGCTCGCCCGCCTTCGCCGACTTCCGTACGTTGGCCAGGTCGTCGAGCGCCTTGTCGTACGGGTCGGAGTCGTTCGAGTGCAGCCGGCCCACCTCCAGGTCCGGCTCCTTCTCCGCGAGCCGCAGCACCAGGTCGTCCACCTGCGCGTTCGTCTGGGCGACCACCATCAGGGGCCGCCCGGCGGCGGCCAGCTCCAGGGCGGCCCGCACCACGAGCGTCGACTTCCCGGCGCCGGGCGGGGAGTCCACGACGACGCCCCGGGAGGTGCCGTACAGCGTGTCCGCCAGGATGGCGTCCGTCGCCCGGGCGGCCTCCGCCGACGGGTCGAAGATCTCGGGGCTCACAGCACGTCCTCGGGGGTCACGGCGTCGGGCAGTTCCACGGCGTCCGTACGCGGCGGGCCGCCGTGCGTCCAGGGCGTCTCCTCCGGGTCGGGCAGCTTCGGGCCGACCCGCTGGTCGTGCTCGAACAGCGTCCAGGCGATCCGCTCGCCCTTCTCCGGCACCGAGCCCTCCGCGGGCTCCTTGGACCGCCCCATCCGGTCCAGGATCCGCAGGAGCAGCGAGCCGTCCTCCTCGTACCGCACGAACTCGGCCGTCTGCGGCTTCCCGTCGAGCGAGCGGTACACCCTCACCCTCTCGCCGAGGTGCGGCCGGTCGTCGGTCCGGACCGTCACGAGCGGGCGCGGCGCGGGACGCTTCGACTCCGTCCACGCCATCGTCACCTCGACCACCTCGGCCGTGAACGCCTCGCCCGCGAGCCGCCGCCCCGCCAGGACCAGCGGGTCGTCGAGGGCCTCCTGCGCCTCCAGCTGCCCCTGCGCCTGCTCACGGGCCGCGAGCTTCTGCGCCGCCGTGACGGCGTCGTCCCGGCGCGGCTGCGGCGGCTCACCGGCCGCGACCCGGTCCCGGTGGCCGGTGAAGGACCAGCGGTCGCGGGTCCAGCGGTCCTCGACCCTGGCGCCCTCCGGCAGCTCCCGCAGCAGCCCGATCGCCCGCCAGACCGCGTCCCAGGTCGGCTTCAGCTGCGAGACGACGAGCCGGCGCAGCTCCCGCTCGGCCGCGTGCAGCTCGCCGAGGCCCGTGTCGGCCGCCTCGCCGTCCTCGGCCGCGCCGAGCGCCTGCCGGGCCCGGTCGTACCGCTCGATCGCGGGCGCCAGGAGCTTGTTGTCGAAGGCCGGGTCGGTCGCCGGACCGGCCGGCGGGCACAGCAGCTGGCCCTGCGCGTCCCGGCCCACCTCGGCCCGCAGCGCCGCCTCCGCGCCCGGCTCCCCGTCGTACGGGTCGATCCAGGCGAGCAGCGCGCCCAGGTGCTGGTCCTCCAGGGAGGACTGGCCGGTCGCCCAGTGCCGGTTGAGCAGGTCGGTCGCCGCGAGCAGCAGCGAGGAGCCGGGCACCCGGGCCCGCTCGCCGAAGTGCGTCAGCCAGCGCCCGAGCAGCGGCACCCGCGGCGGCGCCGGGAACGGCGTCTCCGGGTCCTGCTCGGCCGTCCGCCGGAACCGCGTGGACCGGCCGAGCAGCCGTACGTACTCGACGCCCGCCCGGCTCGGCACGATCAGCTGCGGCGCGTCGGCGCACAGCTCGACCTCGACCTTCACCTTCTTGCCCGTCTCCGGGTCGACCTCGTTCCTCTCGGCCGCCTCGACGACGTCCGTGAACGAGTCGACGTACGGCAGGACCTCCTCGGCCAGGTCGGCGAGAAACGCGAACCGCAGGTCACGGTCGCGCGGCTGCGGCACCACGAGCAGCCGCGGCTCCTCCGGGTCGGTGCCGACGAGCGCGCCCAGCGGGGCGCCCGCCTCACCGGCGGTCGTCAGGGGGACGAGCACGAGCGGCCGCTCCGACAGACGCCGGTGCCGGACGGTCGCGAGCGGCTGCGCCCGGCCCGACTCGACGGCCTCCATCCGGGCGAGCGTGGAGATCAGCGACATGCCGCCACCCCCGCCAGCGCCTCCTCGCGCAGCGCCCGCGCCCTTCGGAGCGCCGCCACCGCCGGGTCCTCCGGGTCGCCCTCCTCGCCGCGCGCCGCCGCCAGGACCGCGCCGACCGTCGTCAGGCCGCCCAGCTCGCCCCGTACCGAACGGCCCAGGGTCTCCACCGCGCCCGCCTCCCGGGAGCGCGCCCGGCAGTGGAAGGCCAGCTCGCAGGCGGCCAGGCACTCCGGCGCGTACTGGTGGGGCACACATTCCACGGCCGCCGTCAGCTCCTCCGCCGTCCGCTCCACCACGTCGAGGCTGAGGCCCTCCGGCAGCGCCCGCGCGATCTCGTCGATCCGGGTCAGCCGGGCCAGCTGCCGCCGGGTCACCGAGCGCTGCTTGCGGACGTCGACCACCGACGCCGTCGGCACGTTCGAGAAGTCCTTCGGGCAGACGAGGAGCACCGACTGCGCGACCCGCGCGCCCTCCGTGCGGGCCGCCACCCGCTCCAGGGCGAGCACGTACACGGCGGCCTGGCGGGCCGCGGCGCCGACCTTCGACGCGTCGGCCGAGCCGTCGATCATCGGGAACGACTTGATCTCCACCACCGTCCACCCGCCGTCGGGGCGCACGACCACCGCGTCCGGCTCCAGGTAGACGGGCGAGCCGGCGACCTCGAGGGCCAGCAGCGGGTGGTCGAGCAGCGCCCACGTCCCCGCCTCGGTCGCCTCCCGCAGCGCGAGCGCGGTGCGCGCCACCCGGCCCTCGGGTCCGGCCGCCGCGAGGTCCGGCACCGACACCTCGCCCGGCTCCTCGACGCCGATCAGGCGCAGCAGCTCGCGGCCGCCGTCCGCCTTGACCTTCGCCTCGAAGGAGTTGCCGCGGACGATCGCGAACTGCGACTGACCGAACGGTGCCGGCGAGCCGAGCTTCGCGGCGAGCGCCGACTTGTCGACCCCGGCGCCGTCGAGGACGGCCCGCCGCTTGCAGCCCGGGTTGGCGGCCAGCGCCGCGAGGGCCCGGGCGTCCAGCGGGCGCGGCACGACCCCCGGTCCACGCAGCTCAGCGAGCAGCTTTCGTCGTGTCGTCTGCGGTGGTGCGGACAGACCGCTGTCCAGGGATGCGCTCACCCGTGGAAGTCTCGCATCCGCCACTGACAACCGGGGGAGCTTCCGCCCTTCCGCGGATCCGGTCGGCGAGCCGCAGCCCGTACGGGGCGAGGAGCAGCCCGGCGCCCATCACGGCGGCCCCGGCGACCGCGTCGAGCAGGTAGTGATTGGCGGTCCCCATCACGACGAGCGCGGTGACCAGCGGACAGAGCACCCCGAGGGCCTTCGTGAGCGGCGTCCGCCCGTACCGCCACAGCATCACCCCGCACCACAGCGCCCAGCCGACGTGCAGGCTGGGCATCGCCGCGTACTGGTTCGTCAGACCGCCGAGCCCGCGCGGCGCGCTGGCCTCGCCGCCCCACCAGCCGTACGAGGCGAAGTGCGCCATCGTGTCGGTGAAGCCGTGGGCCGCGTCGAGCAGCCGGGGCGGGCAGGTCGGGAGCAGCGTGAAGCCGACGAGCCCGAGCAGCGTGGAGAGCATCAGCCAGGTGCGGGCGGCCCGGTACCGGGCGGGGCGGCGGCGGAACAGCCAGACCAGGACCGCCGGGGTGACCAGGTAGTGCAGCGAGGCGTACGCGAAGTCCGCGGGGACCCCGAGCGCGGGGACGTCCGTGAACAGCCGGTTCAGCGGGTGCTCGGCGTCGATCCCGAGGCCCTCCTCGAACCGCAGGATCGCGAGCCCGTGCGCCACGGCCGAGGCCTCGTCGCCCTTCACCAGGAGCCGCCCGCCCGAGTAGGCCGCGTACACGACGGCGATCAGGGACAGCTCCGCCCACCAGCGTGGCCTGCGCATGAATCGGTTCCCCCCGTCGGTGATCGCCCCGGGGGAGGGGACGCCGCCCGCCCCCCGGGGGTTGCCCGGAGGTCACCCCGGATTTACGTCGGCGATGATGGGAGAGGCACGTCCGCACCCGTGAACCTCTGGAGCGTCCTTCCCATGGCACCGCGCATCCTGCTCGCCCGGCACGGTCAGACCGAGTGGTCACTTCTCGGCCGGCACACCGGCAGGACCGACATACCCCTGCTCGACGAGGGGCGGCGCGGCGCGAAGCTGCTCGGCGAGCGCCTGCACCGGGGCCCCTGGCAGGGGCTGCCCGGTGTGGAGGTCCGCACCAGCCCGCTGGTCCGGGCGAGCGAGACCTGTGAGCTCGCCGGTTTCGGGGACAGGGCCGAGCCCTGGGACGCGCTGATGGAGTGGGACTACGGGGCGTACGAGGGGCTGACCCCGGCGCAGATCCAGGAGATCCAGCCGGGCTGGCTGATCTGGCGCGACGGCGTCCCCGAGGGGGAGACCCTCGCGCAGCTGTCGGACCGGGCCGACGAGATCGTGGAGTGGGCCCGCTCCGCCGACCGTGACGTCCTGGTCTTCGCCCACGGCCACATCCTGCGGTCCATCGGCGCGCGCTGGCTCGGCGAGGACGTCTCCTTCGCCTCCCGCATCCGGCTCGACCCGACGAGCCTCTCGGTCCTCGGCTGGGCGTACGGCGCCCCGGCGATCGAACGCTGGAACGACACCGGGCACCTGGAGCAGTAGCAGCCGCCGAGGTCAGCGCGTCCCGGCCAGCACCCGGCTCGTCTCCGAGAGGAGGCCGCGGATGCGGGCCGAGGCGATGCCGTCGAGGGAGTCCGTGACGCGCCTCGCCTCCGCCGCCGCCTCGTCCGGGCGGCCCGCGTGGGCCAGGGCCTTGGCGAGGTGGGCCCGGTAGAGGGCGAGGTTCCGGGCGAAGTGCGGGTTCTGCAGGACCGCGGCGCGCTGCGCGTGGCGGGCCGCCCGGCCCCAGTCGCCGAGCGCCGCCCAGCACCCGGCCTCCAGGGCCTCCCGCTCCGGCTCGCCGAAGAAGGACATCCATTCGGGGTCGCCCTCGGCCGGGCCCCGGTCGAACCAGCCGTGCGCGCGGCCGAGGGCCTGCTCGCAGGCGGACCGGTCGCCGAGGCCCGCCCACGCGCCCGCCTCCCGCAGCGACAGCAGCGAGAGCAGCCGGGCCGAGTCCAGCGGCTGCGCGGCCCGCAGTCCGGCCTGTGCGGCCCGGACGGCCTCGCGGTAGCGGCCGGTGTCCCGGGCCAGGAACGAGGTGTTGCAGAAGGCGTGCGCCTCCAGGGCCGCGTTCCCCGCCACGCGCGCGGTGGCCAGCGCCTCCGCGTAGTGCGAGCGCGCGTCCTCGTGCCGCCCCGAGTCGTGGGCCAGCCAGCCGACGGAGAGGGAGAGCTCGCCCGCGCCCGCGTGCAGCCGGTCCTCGGTGGAGCGGCGGGTCATGGTGCCGGTGTCGAGGAGCGCGTACGCGGTACGGAGCGGCTGGGCGGCCACCTTGTAGAGCCCGTCGGCGCCGTGCCGGTCGTCGAGCAGCCGGATCCGCCGTACGGCGTCCTCGACGGCCCGCACCTCGGCCTCGCCGATCCGGTGGGTGCCGCGGGGGGAGGGGATCGCGACGGCGGGGCCGCCGAGTCCCAGCGAGGCGGCCGCCAGGGTGGCGGAGCCGCTCGTCATGAATGCGCGACGCAGCACGTCGCTCTCCTCATCGTTCCGGGTGGTGAGGGCGGCGGGAGGCGCTGCCCCGGCCGGGACGTTCTGCCGCCGGCCGCGCACCGTCTCCCGCGCCGAGAACCCCAGGTCGGAGAGGCCCAGACCGGGGAACATGTGCAGGAAGACCCGCTCGTACGCGTAGTTGGGGCAGCGGATCTCGCCCGCTTCCACGCGCCCGATGTAGCGGGCGTCGCACGCGACCTGTTCGCCGATCTCCCGCGCCGCCCGGCGGACCGCCGCGGCGAACTCCGCCGGCGAGTGCTGTCCGCGGAGCCGGCGGAAGGCGAGATTGGGAACTGCCCGTGACATCGCCATGGCCGAGCCCTCTCCTGGTGCTGCCGGGTGTCCGGCGGGCATGAACGTACCTGCTGTGACCGGATGCGTACGCTGAGTTTGGCTACAAATCGGATATCTCGCCTGTGATCTGCCATGAACTGCCATCCTTTGCGGCGGCATCCCGCCGTAGCCGTTGACGCGCACGGGCGTTGAACCGTAAGGGAGAGACGGAACGTGTCTCCTCTGGAGCGAGGAGGGGTCCCCATGTCGGAGATCGGTTCGCAGTCGGCCACGCGGCACGTGCCCGCCCCGGAGGCCGTCCGCCCCACACCCGCCGCGGACGCCGTGCGCCACGCGCCCGCTCCGGACGTCGACGGGGCCAGGCCCGTCGTCGGGCCCTGGGACCTGGTGACCGTCCCGGTCCGCCAGGGCCTGGAGGCCGTCGACATCCTGCGCCGCGCCGCCGCCCCCGCCGTCGGCCCCGTCGTCCACGACGGCACCTGCGACACCCTCGGCTTCCTGGTGCCGCCCGGCACCGCCGCCGCCTGGGACATGCCGGGCAGCGCCTGTACGCGGACCTCGGGCCGGGGCCTGCGCCTCCCCGAGCTGCCGGAGCTCCCCGAGCCGGCCGGCGACGCGCCCCGGCCGGCCGGCTGGCTGCTGCCCCCCGGCGACACCGACCCCGTCACCGACCCCGTCGTCCTGCGCGAGGCGCTCGGCGAGGCGGCCCGCCTCATCGAGGCGGCCGACGGCTGCCACTGAGCTGCTGTCCGGGCTTGCCCGGATAATGGGCCCGTGGCCAGGAACAAGCAGCGTGACCGGGCGGCGGCGGCCGTCTCCGTCGTCGAGACCGTCGACGGCGGTCTCGCCGAACTCATACCCGACCGGGAGCGCCCGCGAGGCTGGACGCTGCTCATCGACGGCGCCCCGCAGTCGCACGTCGACCTCGACGACCCCGCGCACCTCACCTTCGAGTACCAGCGGCGCCTCGGCCACATCGCCGACCTCGCCGCCCCGCCGAACCGGCCGCTCCAGGTCGTGCACCTCGGCGGCGGCGCCTTCACCCTCGCCCGGTACGTCGCCGCGACCCGGCCCCGCTCCACCCAGCAGATCGTGGAGCTCGACGGGCCCCTGGTCCAGCTCGTCCGCCGCGAACTGCCCCTCGACGCCGGGGCCCGCATCCGGGTCCGCTCCACCGACGCCCGCGCCGGACTCGCCAAGGTCCAGGACGGCTGGGCGGACCTCGTCATCGCCGACGTGTTCAGCGGGGCCCGCACCCCCGCCCATCTGACCAGCACCGAGTTCCTCGCCGAGGTGCGGCGGGTGCTGAGGCCGGGCGGCTTCTACGCGGCGAACCTCGCCGACGGGCCGCCCCTGACCCATCTGCGCGGCCAGATCGCCACCGCCGCCGCCGTCTTCCCCGAGCTGGCGCTCGCCGCCGATCCGACGGTCCTGCGCGGCCGCCGCTTCGGCAACGCCGTGCTGCTCGCCTCGGACCGCGAACTGCCGGTGGCCGAACTGACCCGCCGGGTCGCCACCGACCCGCACCCGGGCCGGGTGGAGCACGGCCGGGCCCTCGCCGACTTCGCCGGCGGGGCGTCCCCGGTCACCGACGCGAGCGCCAAGCCCTCACCCGTACCGCCGGCGTCCGTCTTCCGCTGACCCGGGGGATCAGGTCTGCCGGTCGTCGATCTCCACCCGGGGCGCGCTGTCGTGCCACACGCAGAAGACCGACAGCTCGCGGCCGTCCCTGGTGAAGGTGACGCGGATCCAGGTCGGCTGCTTCCACACCTGCATCTGCCAGCCCGACGCGGGCGTCGCCGAGACCAGTTCGGCCGAGGTCTCGCCGAGGTCGAAGGTGACCCGGCCGCCGTCCACGGGGTACGTCTGCACGCCCGAGCCCGAGTCCGGCGGCGGGGTCGTGGCCGGCGCCTCCGCCGTGGGCGTCGGGCGGCGCGAAGGGGTGGCGGACGGCGTCGCCGGGGTCGTACGGGGCCCGCTCGGCGTGGACTTCGGGGTGGCGGGCGCGGAGGGCGTGGTGCTCCCGGGCCGCGCGGTGGAGGAGGTCTGCGGGTCGCCGCCGGACGCGGGCGTTCCGATGGTGGTGCCGGCCGGGAGGGGCAGGGCGCGCGGCGGGTCGTAGACCGTGCCGGACAGCACCGTGTGCACTCCCCACCAGGACAGGGTGACCGCCGCGCCGGTGGCGAGCGACCAGGCCAGGGCGTGAACGAGTCCTCTTCGCACCGGGACATAGTGCACCACCGGGATCAGGTCCGTACCGGAGGGTGGACCTTGCTCACAGCCTCACCCGAATGGCGTACGGTGCGGGCCATGGCAAGTGTGCTCGTGGTCGAGGACGACCAGTTCGTGCGCTCCGCCCTCATCCGGCAGCTGACCGAGGCCTCCCACACCGTACGGAGCGTCGGCACCGCCCTGGAGGCACTGCGCGAGGTCGCCCATTTCCGCTTCGACGTCGTGATCCTGGACCTCGGTCTGCCCGATCTCGACGGGTCCGAGGCGCTCAAGATGCTGCGCGGGATCACCGACGTCCCGGTGATCATCGCGACCGCCCGGGACGACGAGGCCGAGATCGTACGGCTCCTGCACGCGGGGGCCGACGACTACCTCGTGAAGCCCTTCTCCGTCGACCACCTCTCCGCGCGGATGGCCGCCGTCCTGCGCCGCTCCCGGGCCGGCGCCGGCGAGGTGCCGCCCTCGCGGGTCATCCGGGTCGGCGGGCTCACGGTCGACCCGCTGCGCCGTCAGGCGGAGCTCGACGGGGCGCCGTTGGACCTGACCCGGCGCGAGTTCGACCTGCTCGCCTTCCTCGCCGGGCGGCCCGGCGTCGTCGTCCCGCGCAAGGAGCTGCTCGCCGAGGTCTGGCAGCAGTCGTACGGGGACGACCAGACCATCGACGTACATTTGTCATGGCTGCGGCGGAAACTGGGTGAAACGGCCGCCCGGCCCCGCTATCTGCACACCCTGCGCGGGGTGGGCGTGAAGCTGGAGCCGCCCCGCGAGCAGGAACCGGGGACGCAGCCGTGAGATGGGCGCTCGTCAAGGTGTCGCTGGCCGTCACCGCCATGGTCGTCTTCGCCTTCGCCGTCCCCCTCGGACTCGTCGTCAAGGAGATGGCCCGCGACCGGGCCTTCTCCAACGCCGAACGGCGGGCCGCCGGGCTCGCCCCCGTCCTCGCGATCACCACCGACCGCGACGAACTCGACAAGGCCGTCGCCACCACCGAGGACGGCGCCGCGGGCCGGCTCGCGATCCACGTGCCCGCCGCCGAACCCGGCGGCACCGCCCTGGAGATCGGCACCCGGCGCGCCGACCCGGCGGAACTCGCCGCCACCCGCAGCCTCGGCCGCGCCTCCATCGCCGAGGTGCCCGGCGGCTTCGCCCTGCTCCAGCCCACCGCGCTCAGCAGCGGCCAGGTCGCCGTCGTCGAGCTCTTCGTCCCCGAGGGCGAGGTCAGCAACGGCGTCGCCACCGCCTGGCTCGTCCTCGCCGGCGTCGGCATCGCCCTGATCGTCGGCTCCGTCGCCGTCGCCGACCGCCTCGGCGTCCGCATGGTCCGGCCCGCCCAGCGGCTCGCGGGCGCCGCCCACGACCTCGGCGAGGGCAAGCTCGGCGCACGCGTCCCCGAGGAGGGGCCGCCCGAACTCAAGTCGGCCGCCGTCGCCTTCAACTCGATGGCCGACCAGGTCGTCCAGCTCCTCGCCAACGAGCGCGAGCTGGCCGCCGACCTCTCCCACCGGCTCCGCACCCCGCTGACCGTCCTCCGGCTCAACGCCGCCTCCCTCGGCTCGGGACCCGCCGCCGAGCAGACCCGCGCGGCCGTCGAGCAGCTGGAGCGCGAGGTCGACATCATCATCCGCACCGCCCGCGACGCGAAGCCGCAGACCCAGGCGACCGGCCCCGGCGCCGGCTGCGACGCCGCCGAAGTGGTCCGCGAGCGGATGGAGTTCTGGTCGGCGCTCGCCGAGGACGAGGGCCGCCGGGTCCGGGTCGCGGGCACCGAGCGCCCGGTCCGCATCCCCGTCGCACGCCCCGAACTCGTCGCCGCCCTCGACGCCCTGCTCGGCAACGTCTTCCGCCACACCCCCGAGGGCACCGCCTTCTCCCTCGACGTCCACAACGGCGAGGACGCCGTCATCGTCCTCGTCTCCGACGCGGGCCCCGGCATCCCCGACCCCGCCGCCGCGCTCGCCCGCGGCGCGGGCAGCGGACGCGACGGCTCCACCGGCCTCGGCCTCGACATCGTGCGCCGCATGGCCGAGTCGACCGGCGGCGACGTCCGCATCGGCCACTCGGTCCTCGGCGGCACGGAGGTACGGATCTGGATCAACCTCGACGGACGCGGAGCCCGTACGGATGGGGGCGCGGGCCGGCGCGGCCGCCGCCGCAGGGCGTGACGCACCGCGCCCAACCTTTCGTGGTTCCGATGCCTTCCTTAAGCGGAGCGTAAGAATCCCAACCTCGGCCCGAGTGGGCCCATTTGTCCGATTCCCCGGCGCTAGCGTGCTGCCGCACCCCACCCCCACCCCCGGCACACAGAGGCAGGCACGCGATGGGCAGCAGTTCGCACCGGCGCAGGACGAGCACCCGGAACAAGGCCGTCGGAGCGGTCGTCACGGCGGCCGTGGTCGGCGGCGCCGCCTTCTGGCTCACCGGCACCGCCCAGGCCGCCGCCGTCGGCGCCGCCTACACCCGGACCAGCTCCTGGACCGGCGGCTACACCGGCCAGTACGTCGTCACCAACGAGACGACCGCCACCCAGTCCGACTGGACCCTGGAGTTCGACCTCCCGGCCGGCACCACCATCGGCTCCCTCTGGAACGGCGAGCACACCGTCTCCGGCAGCCACGTCACCGTGAAGCCCGCGAGCTGGAACAAGCAGCTGGCGCCCGGCCAGTCCGTCACCGTCGGCTTCGTCACCTCCGCCACCGGCCAGGCCGGCGACCCCGCCAACTGCCTCATCAACAAGGCCGTCTGCTCCGCCGGAGGCCCCGCCCCCACCCCCAGCGGACGCCCCACCGAGCAGCCCACCGCGACGGCCACCCCGAAGCCGACCGCCACCGCGACCGCGAAGCCCACACCGACCGCGACCGCGACCACGAGCCCGAAGCCCACCGCCACGGCGACCCCGGCCCCCACGCCGACCCCGACCGGCGCCCCCGCCACCGCCGCCAGGTACGCCCCGTACGTCGACACCTCGCTCTACCCCACGTACGACCTGCTCGCGACCGCCGACGCCACCGGCGTGAAGGAGTTCAACCTCGCCTTCATCACCTCCGGCGGCTCCTGCGCCCCGCTGTGGGGCGGCGTCACCGACCTCGCGAACGACAAGGTCGCCGCCCAGATCGGCGCCCTGCGCGCCAAGGGCGGTGACGTCCGCGTCTCCTTCGGCGGCGCCGCGGGCCACGAGCTGGCCCTCAACTGCTCGACCTCCTCGGCGCTCGCCGCCGCGTACGGCAAGGTCGTCGACCAGTACAAGCTCACCAAGGTCGACTTCGACATCGAGGGCGCGGCCCTGCCGGACACCGCCGCCAACACCCGCCGCTCCCAGGCGATCGCCCAGCTCCAGAAGTCCCACCCCGGTCTGAACGTCTCCTTCACCCTGCCCGTCATGCCCGAGGGCCTCACCCAGCCCGGCGTGGACCTGATCGCCGACGCCAAGCGGAACGGGGTCCGCGTCGACGCCGTCAACATCATGGCGATGGACTACGGCCCCGCGTACAGCGCCGACATGGGCACGTACGCCATCCAGGCCGCGACCGCGACCCAGGCCCAGATCAAGGGCGTCCTCGGCCTCTCCGACGCGGCCGCCTGGAAGGCCGTGGCCGTCACCCCGATGATCGGCGTCAACGACGTCAGCAGCGAGGTCTTCAAGGTCGAGGACGCCACCCAGCTGGTCGACTTCGCGAAGTCCAAGGGCCTCGGCTGGCTCTCCATGTGGTCCTCGACCCGCGACAAGCAGTGCGCGGCCGGCGCCGTGACCTACGCCGACCCCACCTGCTCCTCGATCCTCCAGCAGCCGCTGGCCTTCACGAAGGCCTTCGGCACGTACAAGTAGCGGACCTGCCCGTCCCCCCACACCGCGCGCCCCGGCCGGTTCCACCCCACCGCCGACCGGGGCGCGCCCCCCTTGGTACGGGTCAGACGACCCGGGTGGCCTTCCACTCCTCCGCGTAGTCGTTGAAGATCGCCCGCAGGTGGTGGCCGATCTTCAGGTAGTCCAGGTCGTCGAGGTTGGCCAGCGAGACGCGGACCGACCATTCGGGGCCGTCGAAGCCGCCGCCGTTCAGGAGCACCACGCTCGTCTGCTCGGCGAGCCGGAACAGCGGGTCGACCGGCTCGTAGTTCTTCTCCAGGAAGTCCGCGAAGTCCTTGCCGTGCACCCGCTCCGCCTCCGCGAGGAGGTCGAGCTCGATGTAGTACCCGGCGCGCTGCGGGTCGTCGGCGATCTTCATCTGGGCGCCTTCGAGGAGCAGGTCGAGGCGCTGCCGCACGATGGCCCGGATCCTGTGCTTGTAGGCCTGGCCCTCCTCCAGCATGTCGAAGAGGGAGAAGAGCGCCATCATCACCTGCTGGGGCAGGGAGAGCCCGGCGGTGTGGTTGAGGGCGACCTGGCGGGAGTCGGCGACGAGCCGGTCGATGAAGCGGATCTTCTCCGGTTCCAGGGACAGCGATCCGTACCGCCTGTTCAGCCGGTCCTTCTCCGCCTGCGGCAGCTTCGTGAGCATCTCGTCGATGACGTTGTCGTCGTTCAGGCCGATGACGCCGAGCCGGTGGCCGGTGCAGCCGTAGTGCTTGGAGTACGAGTACACGAGGAGCGTGTTGCGCGGGATGTCCGCGGCGAGCGAGCGGAAGCCCTCCACGAAGGTGCCGTACACGTCGTCCGTGACGATCAGCAGGTTCGGGTTCGGTCCTGCGACGATGTCCTTGATCTGGTGCGCGACGCGCTCGCTCATCGCCAGGGACGGCGGGTTGGACGGGTTGACGACGCAGACCAGCTTGACCGACGGGTCGGCCAGCTTGGCGACCTCCTCGGTCGGGTAGCGCCACTCCCGCACGCCGGTCTCCGCGAAATCGCTCGCGTTGACGGTGACGACGTCGAACTCGTACGTGTCGAGCTCGGGGATCTCGATGTACGGGGTGAAGACCGGCACCATCAGCGCGATCCGGTCGCCCTTCTTCAGGATCCCGTTCTTCATCAGGGAGTCGAAGACGTAGCACATCGCGGCCGTGCCGCCCTCGGTCGCGAACAGCGACAGGTTCCCGGCCGGCGGCCGCTTGTCGAACATCTCGTCGTGGACGTAGCCGCGGACGATCTGCTCGGTGTGGGTGAGCATCCGGTCCGGTACGGGGTAGTTGTCGCCGATCGTGCTGTCGGTCAGCTCGTGCACGAACGCGTCCTTGTCGAAGCCGAAGCGCTCCACCGCGTACTCCACGCAGTTCTGCAGCAGCTCGATGCCCGGCAGGTCCGGGTGGCGGCGTACGAAGGTGTCGAAGCGCTCTCCGGAGCCGGGGAGCTCGGGCATGCCGCCGAGGTTGTCGGCGGTCCAGACCCGCCGCGACTCGGAGAGCGCGAAGTAGCCGAGGGCGTAGAAGGCCTCACGGGGGCCGGTGGCGACCCAGTTCGGGTTGCCGCGGCCGGCGTTGAGCATCTGGGTCTGCGACTTGTCCTTCTGGCCCGGCTTGTCCGCCTGCGCGGCCTGCGCGAGCTGGATGAACTTGTCCTTCAGCTCGAACGGCGAGAGCTGCGCGAAGGACTGGATCTCCTGACGGGTGAACGTGGTCCTGGGCATGACGGCGTCCTTAGGTGGGTCGGTGGGTGAGGATGACGATCACGTGGGTCTGGGGGTGCGGATGACGATCACGTGGTCAGTGGTTGAGGATGACGATCACGGCGCCCCAGATGGTCAGCAGGACGTTGCCCACCGCGTAGGGGATCGTGTAGCCGAGCGTCGGGATCTGGGACTTGGACTGCTCGTTGATCGCGCCGATCGCCGCGGTCGTCGTCTGGCCGCCCGCCAGGACGCCCATCAGGATCGGGAACCGGATCTTCTGTACGTAGTGGCCGACGAGGAAGCCCACGATCAGCGGGATCACCGTCGCCACCGCGCCCCAGACGAGCAGGCCCCAGCCGGCCGTCGACAGGCCGCTGGTGAAGCTCGGTCCGGCGTTGATGCCGACGACCGCGACGAAGAGGCAGAGCCCCAGGGTGTCCATGAACCACTGGGCGCCGGGCGGCACGTTGCCGTACGTCGGGTACTTGCCGCGGATCCAGCCGAAGACCAGTCCCATGATCAGCGCGCCGCCCGAGGTGGACAGCGAGATGGGGACGCCGGAGACCGTGAGGGCCGGGATGCCGATGCAGCCGCCGAGGAAGATCCCGAGCCCCACCCACAGCATGTCGGTCGCGAACGAGGTCGGCACGGGCTTGCCGATCGCCTTGCCCGCCGGGTCCACGAGCCGCTTCGGACCGGACAGGATCACCGTGTCGCCGCGCTCCAGCTTCGTCGAGAGCCGGTACGGGAACTCCGCGCCCGAGCGGTACATCTTGTCGATGTACACGCCGACCATGAACGGCTCACGGCGCAGCTCCGCGACCGTCTGCCCCAGGTGCGCCTTCTCCGAGGCGACCACGTGCAGGGTCTCGGTCTGGTAGCCGAGCAGCTCGACGTCGTCGGTCTCGGGCCCGATGTGGGTGCGGGCGTCGAAGTCGATGAGCGAGCCGCGCAGGGCGCTGACCGCGAGCACGTCGCCCGAGCGCAGCACGGTCTGCCGGCTGTGCGCGAGGATCTGCCCCTCGCGCCGCACCCGGGTGATGTAGATCCGGTGCCCGAGCTCCTTCTGCTGGTTCTCGAAGTCGTCGATGGTCCGGCCGACGAGCGGGGAGTGGTCCATCTCGTACGCGCGGAGGACGACCTCGTAGTAGCCCTCGGCCAGGTCGGGGTTGTCGCCGGGCGCGTCCAGCTCCTTCGCCATCTGCGCCGACTCGGCGGCCAGGTCCCGCTTGTAGAGCTTGGGCAGGACGTTGGCGAGGAGCATCGCGCAGAGGATCGTGCCGAGCGGGTACGTGACGGCGTAGCCGATCGCGACCAGGTTCTCCTCGGTCTTCATCTGGTCGGCGGAGAGCCCCGGCAGGTTGCCGATGGCGTCCTGGGCGACACCGATGACGGCGGACTGGGTGAGCGCGCCGCCGAGGAGACCGGCGGAGAGCCCGGGGCCGTATCCGAGCATCACGGCGAAGCCCCAGGAGACCAGGAGGCCGGTCACGCAGACCACGACCGCGTTGACGACCTGCGGCAGGCCGTCCTTCTTCAGGCCGCGGAAGAACTGGGGGCCGACCTTGTAGCCGAGGGCGAAGAGGAACATGGTGAAGAAGAGGTTCTTCACCGTGCCGTCGATCGTGATCTTGAACTGGGCGCCGAGCAGCAGACCCGCGACCAGACAACCGGTGACGGCGCCGAGCGCGATCGCCTTGTAGCGGAGCTTGCCGAAGAGGAAGCCGAGCGCGACGGTGATGAAGACCAGCAGCTCGGGGTGGGGCTGGAAGATGTTCCGGTTGAGGAAATCGATCATTGCGGCTCCTCACGCCCCCAGAATGCCGACGAGCAGCGGCCCGGTCAGCGGGAGCAGGAAGTTCGAGAGCGTGTACGTGACCGTGTAGCCGAGCATCGGCACCGAGCTCTGGGCGACCTGCGTCACCGAGGTGATCGCCGGGGTCGAGCACTGCTGGCCCGCGATGGCGCCGATGAGCAGCGGTTTTTCGATGTTCAGCAGCTTGCGGCCGACGATCAGCGAGATCGTCGCCGGGATCAGGACCATCGCGATCCCCGCGAACGGCAGCAGCGCCCCGTACTCCTTGAGCAGCGGCCAGGCCTGGGGGCCCGACACCAGACCGGTGCAGGCGATGAAGATCGCGAGGCCCATGTCCTTGAGGGTGGTGGCGGCCTGCGGCGGGAAGGCGCCGAAGGTCTGGCTCCGGGAGCGGAACCAGCCGAAGAGCAGCCCGGAGATCAGACAGCCGCCGCCCGTGCCGAGCGACATCGGGACGCCGCCGAACTTCACCGAGATCTGGCCGATGAGGCTGCCGCAGACGATGCCGAGGCCCAGGTAGATGAAGTCGGTGGCGTCGTTCCTGACGGTCGCGCCGACCTTCGCCGCCAGCTTGCCCAGGCCGGAGCGGGCGCCGACGAGGGTGAGCACGTCACCGCGGTGGACGACGGTCTCCGGGGTCGCGGGCAGGTGCTGCTCGTTGCGGAGCACGTCCGTCACGTACACCCCGCCGGAGGAGAACTCCGGGTGCTCCTTGGTGAGGGTGTCGATGGACTTGCCGGCCACCGCCTTGTCCGTCAGGGAGACCTGGGTGGTGGCGAGCGGGGTGTCGAGGCCGGGGATCGCCGGGGTCTCGGGGCCGACGTGTCGCCCCGCGTCGATGATGTTGGACCGGCGGCCGACCATCAGGACCAGGTCGGAGAGGGTCAGCTCGAAGTCCGGCGGGGGAGGGGTGAGGACCTTGGTGCCCCGCTTGACCGCCTCGACGGTGACCCGGCTGCCGTTCTGCCGCTCCACCTGGGAGACGGTGGCGCCGTCCGCGAGCGTGACCAGGAACGTCCGGCCGACCATGCCGGGGAGCGCCTCGCGCTCGTCGGACTCCAGACCGCCGCCGGCGCCGCGCATCTTCTCCCACAGGGCGCGGGAGGCGTCGCGGAGGTTGATCCGCAGCAGCATCGGCATGATCTGGCTGGTGTAGATGACGATGGTGACGAGGCCGAAGAGGTAGCAGACCGTGTACGCGGTGGCGACGTGCCCCTGGTACTCGGTGATCTGCTGCTGGGTCAGGTCGGAGAGCTTGCCGATGGCCTCCGTGGCCGTGCCGACGACCGCGGACTCGGTGGCGGCGCCGGCGAGGATTCCGGCGGCGGTGCCGACGTCGAGGTCGAAGGCCTTGGCGAGCCCGAGGGCGATGCCGACGACGCAGACGACCTCGATGAGGCAGAGGGTGAAGAAGCGCAGGCTCTTCTTGTTGAGGTTGGCGAAGAACTGGGGACCCGCCAGATAGCCGAGCGAGAAGATGAAGAGCGCGAAGAAGATCGTCTTCACGTCGTCGGAGACGGTGACCTTCGTCCAGGCGCCGAGGAGCAGCGCGACGATCAGCGTGCCGCAGATGCCGCCGAGTGTGATGGGGCCGACGCGGACCTTGCCGAGGAGGTAGCCGCCGGCGAGGCAGAGGAAGAGGGCGAGTTCGGGGTGGTCACGGAGGACTCCCACGCGGCCTCACCCAGCCCAATACGTGTGAATTGTGGAGATTCGGGACATAAGGGGAAGCTAACAGTGGGTCCGGTGAAGTGGATCACCGTCTCGCCCGTACGGGTGAAGGCATGCGAAAACGACTCAGGCCCCGGTTCTTTCGAACCGGGGCCTGAGTCATCAGGGTGAGTAACGGGACTCGAACCCGCGACATCCTGGACCACAACCAGGTGCTCTACCAGCTGAGCTATACCCACCACGACCGGCGGTTTTCCCGAAGGTTTCCCCGACCGGCCGAGAAGAAGTCTACAGGGTTCTGGAGGGTGCTCGCGCCACCGTTTTCCGCGGGGGCTTCCGGGGGTGTCCGGGGGCGCGAGCGGGGGGTCACTGCGCGGGCAGGACGTGACGGGCCGCGATCTTCTTCGCGGTCTCCGAGTCCGGGCCGGGCTGCGGGACGAAGATCGCCTCGCGGTAGTAGCGCAGCTCGGCGATGGACTCGCGGATGTCGGCGAGCGCCCGGTGGTTGCCGTTCTTCTCCGGACTGTTGAAGTACGCCCTCGGGTACCATCGGCGGGCCAGCTCCTTGACCGAGGAGACATCGACGATCCGGTAGTGCAGGTGGCCCTCCAGGGCGGGCATGTCGCGCGCGAGGAAGCCGCGGTCCGTGGAGACCGAGTTCCCGCACAGCGGCGCCTTGCCCGGCTCCTTGACGTGCTCGCGGATGTACGCGAGGACCTGGGCCTCCGCGTCGGCGAGCGTCGTGCCGTCGGCGAGCGCGTCGAGCAGCCCCGAGGCCGTGTGCATCTGGCGCACGATCTCCGGCATGGTCTCCAGGGCCGCGTCCGGCGGGCGGATCACGATGTCCACCCCGTCGCCGAGCACGTTCAGTTCCGAGTCGGTGACCAGCGCGGCCACCTCGATGAGTGCGTCGTCCGTCAGCGAGAGCCCGGTCATCTCGCAGTCGATCCACACCATGCGATCGTTCATGCGTCCTACCTTAGGGGCTCCCGCCCCGGCGGGCGGCGTGCCGATCAGGCCGGGACCGCGCCGTGACCGACCGGGCGGCCCCCCGGCCCGGGCAGGCCGACGGGCCCCCGGGGGAGGTGTCCCCGAGGGCCCGTCGGTCCTGCGTCGCACCGCTTGTGGCGGCGGCGGTCTCGTTACGGCGCGCTGCGCTGCCCCGGCAGGGCCGCACGGCCCGGCGCGTACGCGTCCGACTGCGGCTTGCCCGGCTCCAGCGGCCTGCGGAGCCCCGCGGAGCCCTGGGCCGGCACCGCCTGCTCCAGCACCGCGGTGCCGGTCTCACCCTGCGGCCGCCGCGCGCGGTACGCCGCCCGGTAGGCGGCCGGCGAGGAGCCGAGCTGGCGCCGGAAGTGGCCGCGCAGCGCCACCGGGGAGCGGAAGCCGCACCGGCCGGCGACCTCGTCGACCGAGTAGTCGGAGGTCTCCAGGAGCCGCTGCGCCTGCAGCACCCGCTGGGTGATCAGCCACTGGAGCGGGGCGGAGCCCGTCAGAGAGCGGAACCGGCGGTCGAAGGTCCGCCGTGACATGTAGGCGCGCGCGGCGAGCGTCTCCACGTCGAACTGCTCGTGGAGGTGCTCCAGCGCCCAGGCGACGACCTCGGCCAGCGGGTCGGCGCCGATCTCCTCAGGTAAAGACCTGTCGAGGTAGCGCTCCTGACCGCCACTGCGCCGCGGCGGGACGACCAGCCGGCGCGCCAGGGCGCCCGCGGCCTCGGTGCCGTGGTCGGTCCGCACGATGTGCAGACACAGATCGATTCCGGCCGCGGTGCCGGCGGAGGTCAGCACGTCCCCGTCGTCGACGAAGAGCTCCCGCGGGTCCACATGGACCGACGGATAGCGCTTGGCGAGCGTCGGCGCGTACATCCAGTGCGTGGTCGCCGGGCGGCCGTCGAGCAGTCCGGCCGCGGCCAGGACGAACGCCCCGGTGCACAGACCGACGATCCTGGCCCCCTCCTCGTGCGCACGGCGCAGCGCTTCGAGCGCCTCCGGCGGCGGCGGCGAGGTGATCGACCGCCAGGCCGGGACGACGACGGTGCCCGCCCGGCCGATGGCCTCCAGGCCGTACGGCGCGGTGAGTTCGAGCCCACCGGTGGTCCGCAGCGGGCCCTCCTCGCCGGCGCAGACGAGCAGCCGGTAGCGGGGCACTCCGGCGTCCTGCCGGTCGATGCCGAACACGGAGAGCGGGATGGAGCTCTCGAAGATGGGGCCGCCGCTGAACAGCAGCACCGCGACGACTTCGCGACGGCGGCGCCCGGACAGCTTCCGTGCGACCTCCGGTGCGGCGGAGTCCTGGCTCATGACGCTAAGCCCCCCTCGGTGTTCGCGTCTCCCTGGTCGTGTCGCTGCTGCACGTTTCCCCTCGGTTTTGCACGAGACCCCAGTCTTCGGTACCCATGATCGAATCTACTGTGTCCCGTGGCGCCGGCGTGACAAGTTCTCCATCCGGTGGATTGTCGACAAGGCAACTTGGCGTGAAGCGATCGATCGCGAACTCTTCCCTCCGGCAGCCGCCGACGGGCCGCGCGGTGCGGCGAACGCCCCCGTACGCGGGGGGTGTGGGCCCCCGGGACAAGGCTTCCGCGGCCTCCGGCACCCGGGTTGGCCAACCGTTCCGCCAAGGACTCGCCGGCAACCGGAAGTTGGCTGAAAACATATGGGGTCGAGTGTACGAACCTGTCAACTCGAAGGGGGGCGGGGTCGGCCCGGGAGCCCTCGGAGGCTAGTTCCGGCGCCTCGGGCGGACCGTCTCCGCCCGCAGTCCGCGCTCCGAGCGGCGCAGCAGCAGCCGGCAGGCCGCCGTCACCGACACGAGCCCCAGCGCGGTCCCGGCGGCCCCGCCGAGGGACGTGCCGTAGCCGACGAGCACCACGGGGACGAGGACGCAGCAGAAGGCCGCCCAGCGGACGACGTCACCGACCTGCTCCGCCGCGCCCCCGCCGGCCGCCGTCACCGCCGCCGCGCCGGCCGCCTCGCCTGCCGCCGTCCCTGCCGCCGTCCCCGCCGCCGTCCCCGCGCCCGCGCCC